>NZ_JBOHKS010000012.1:0-31011 GCF_050729195.1 Hypericibacter sp. | reverse complement strand
GGTCAAAGACCACCACGCCGGCAAGCGACCCGTCCGCGGTGCGGGCGCGGGTATAGACCGTCAGCCCCGGAGTCGCGTCGGTGAAGACCCCTTCCTGGATCAGCACCTGCGAGAAATCGTTGCGGAGCTCCGTGGTCAGGCCGCCGAAAGCCCGGTTGGCATGCGGTGCCAGCGAAAGGCCGAGCCAATAGCAGAAGAGCGTGATGACGAGCGCGATCACCAGCGCCGGCCGCGCGAGCTGCCAGGGGCTCATGCCGGCGCTGCGCAGCACCACCAGCTCGCTATCGACGCCCAGGCGCCAATAGACGAACAGGCTGGCGATGAAGAGCGCTGCCGGCAGCAGGATGATCAGCAGCTCCGGCACCAGCAGGCTCAACAGATAGAGCGCGGTCGTCAGGGGCAGGCCGCGATTGATGATCAGGTCCAGGAACCGGACGGTCTGGGTCAGCCAGATCACGAAAGTCAGGCCAAAGGTGATGACCGTCAGGAGCAGCGCCACCTGCCTGCCGATATAGATATTGACGCCGCGTACGGTCTTGATCCGGACCATGGCATGCATGATAGGCAGGGGCACAGGCCCCTTCCTAGCCCGGATTTGCCAATCCGATGAATGATTTCCGGCCAGGCAATGTTTCGGGCGGAATCCGGCCCCGCTTTATCGTATCCGGGGCCTGTGATACAGGAAGTTCGCCGGCAGCGCCCTGCTGCCTTAGCCTTTCACGGGCCCGCTGGTGGCCCCGGCCTCCTGCCGATCCCCGCGCCCTGGCCGCATTGCTTGGAGATCTCTGTTGATGAAGATTCAGTTCGCCAAATTCGAGATACCGGAATCCGGTGCGCTCGCGGTGGGCGCGCTCGAGGACCGCAAGCTGCAGGCGAGTGCGACGGCCCTCGACAAGGCGGCCAAGGGCGCTCTCATCCGGGCGCTGGGTGTCAGCCGCTTCAAGGGCCGCTCGGACGACCTGCTGCAGCTCCTGGCACCGGGTGACCTGCCCCTGTCGCGGGCGCTGTTGTTCGGGCTGGGCCAAGCCACGGCGGTGGACGCGCTCGCGGCTCAGGCCCTCGGCGGCCGCCTGGTCGCCTATACCAACGGCACGGGCGACAGCGCGCTCGCAATCGCCATCGACGCGGTCCCCGGCGCCGCATTGTCGCCGGCCGAGATGGCGGCGAACGTGGCGTTTGGCGCCAGGCTGCGGGCCTATCGGTTCGACAAATACCGGACCAAGGAAAAGCCGGAGCAGAAGCCGAGCCTGAAGAAGCTGACGCTCCTGGTCGAGGACCCGAACGCCGCCAAGAAACTGTTCGAGCCGCTGGACCGCCTGGCCGACGGCGTCGTCTTCACCCGCGATCTGGTCTCCGAGCCCGCCAACGTCATCTATCCGGAGAGCCTGGCCGAGCAGGCCAAGACGCTCGAGGAGCTCGACGTGAAGGTCGAGATCCTGGGCGAGAAGGAGATGAAGAAGCTCGGCATGAACGCCCTCCTGGGCGTCGGCCAGGGCAGCGCTCGCGAATCCCAGCTCGTCGTGATGCAGTGGAAAGGACTCCCCGAAGGCCGCAAGAAGCCTCCGGTCGCCTTCATCGGCAAGGGCGTGACCTTCGACACCGGCGGCATCTCGATCAAGCCGGCGGCCGGCATGGAAGAGATGAAGTGGGACATGGCGGGGGCCGGTGCCGTCATCGGCCTGATGAAGGCGCTGGCGGGCCGCAAGGCCAAGGTGAACGCGATCGGCGTGATCGGTCTGGTCGAGAACATGCCGTCCGGTACCGCGCAGCGGCCGGGCGACGTGGTGAAGTCGATGTCGGGCCAGACGATCGAGGTCATCAACACCGACGCCGAAGGCCGGCTCGTGCTGGCCGATGCGATCTGGTACACGCAAGACCGCTTCAAGCCGCAATTGATGGTCAATCTGGCCACCTTGACCGGCGCCATCATGATCGCGTTGGGACAGATCCATGCGGGCCTGTTCTCGAACAACGATCAGCTTTCCGAGCGCCTGCTCGCGGCCGGTCGGGGCAGCGGCGAGCTGCTCTGGCGCATGCCGCTCGGCGAGGGCTACGACAAGATCATCAATTCCGACATCGCGGACATGAAGAATGTCGGCAACCGCTATGGCGGCTCGATCACCGCGGCGCAATTCATCCAGCGCTTCGTCAATGACGTGCCCTGGGCGCATCTCGACATCGCGGGCATGGCCTGGTCCGACAAGGACGCGCCGACCGTGCCGAAGGGCGCCACCGGATATGGCGTGCGCCTGCTGGAGCGGTTCGTCGCAGACCATTACGAGGAACGTTGAGGCTGTCGCAGGGTGCGATCGATGATCGCGCCCGGCGACAGGCCGGCTGCGCGGCAGAGGGCGGTGCGTGACCGAAGTCCGATTCTATCATCTGCAGCGAACCAGCCTCGAAGCGGCCTTGCCGAAACTGCTCGAGCGCACGCTGGCGCGCGGGCAGCGTGCGCTGGTGATGGCGGGATCGAACGAACGGGTCGAAGCGCTGACGGCGCATCTCTGGACCTATGACCCCAACAGCTTCCTGCCGCATGGCAGCAAGCGGGATGGCCGTCCGGAGCGCCAGCCGGTCTGGCTGACCGATCAGGACGAGAACCCCAACAACGCCACCGTTCTGTTCCTGACGGATGGCGCACAATCGGGCGCGGTTTCCGGCTTCGAACTCTGCGTCGAGATGCTGGATGGCCAGGACGAGGCCGCGGTCGCGGCCGGCCGGCAGCGCTGGGCCGCCTACAAGGAAGCGGGACACAGCCTCGTCTATTACCAGCAGGACGAGAACGGACGCTGGCAGGAAAAGGCGAAGGGGTGAGCATGGACGAATCCGCGGAACTTCCGGACGGTATCGCGCTGGCACCGGTGGGATCGGAGAGTCCCTATCGGATCAAGCGGTGCCGGCACGGCACCATGCTCTTCAACACCAACGATCGCTATATCGGCGAGGCGCTGGAGCGCTATGGCGAGTATGGCGAGCTCGAGCTCCAGGTGCTCCTGCAGCTGGTGCGGCCGGGCGACACGGTCGTAGAAGCGGGTGCCAATATCGGCTGCCACACGGTGCCAATGGCGAAGGCGCTACGTCCCAACGGTGCGCTGGTAGTGTTCGAGCCGCAGCGCCTGACCTATCAGCTCCTCTGCTCCAACCTCGCCCTGAACGGTTTGTGGAACGTCTATGCGCGCCACGCCGCCGCCGGGCGGGCGCCGGGACAGATCTCGGTGCCGCTGCTCGATCCGCAGGGCAGGCAGAATTTTGGCGGTCTTTCGCTGGTCGGCAGCGAGAAAGGCGAGCCCGTGCCGATCGAGACCATCGACAGTTTCTCCCTGGCCAGTTGCCGTATGATCAAGGCCGATGTGCGGGGCATGGAATCCGACGTGCTGGCCGGCGCCGAAGCGACCATCAAACGCTGCCGCCCGATGCTCTATGTCGAGAATGAAAGCGAGGTCACCTCGCCGGCCCTGATTCGCCAGATCCAAAGCTATGGCTATCGCCTCTGGGACCATCGGCCGCTGCTTTTCAATGCGGCCAACAAGGCGGGCGTCAGCGAGAACCTCTATCCGAATGTCGTTTCTCACAACATGCTTTGCATCCCGCAGGAAGTGACGGTCAAGATCGACCTGCGCGAGATCAGAAGTCCTGTGGACTGGGTGCTGTAAGCGAAGCGCCGACGAATGGCCTTCGGAGGGCTGAACCCAGGCCCAATGCTCCCCTAAGTCGACAGAAGGGCGGGGCAAATAGTCGTCGGAAGGACCTTTTTGCCGCGAAATAGTGCGGCAAAATTGACCTGGACAAGCGCAGAAAAATCGTTTAGTTTCAAACTAATATATTCCAATCCCCTCTGAATCTTATTGTGGAAATGCACGAGCCTCGCTCCCATTTCAAGGAAGCGGTAACTCGTTGCTGTTGTACCGAAGAACTGCCTCGTGGCTGAAAATTCGTCGTCCTTGCCGCTGAAAGCCGGTGAAGACCGACGGACGGGTGGGCAGTTCTCCCGGACCGCGATACCTCAGAGACGAAACTGGATGTCAGAGTTCTGTCGGGAAGGGCCGCTCTTCCCGCCGCTCTGAGGAATGTCTCACCGGCCCAACAACCCGGCACGGCCGGATTGTGATCGGGCTCGTGACGGGTCCCGATACCCCATTCCTCGAGGAGTTCGCCATGTCTGTCGGAACCGTGAAGTTCTTCAATACGAGCAAAGGCTTTGGCTTTATCCAGCCGGAAGATGGCTCGAAAGACGTCTACGTGCATATCAGCGCGGTTGAAAAGGCCGGGCTGTCGCTGTTGAGCGAAGGCCAGAAACTGAGTTTCGAGGTCACCAGCGAGAACGGCAAGAATGCCGCCTCGGACCTCAAGGTCGTCTGATCGCCCCTTAGAGGCGCTGGCGACCTGATGATTCCACCACGATCGATAACGGCGCGTGATATCCCCCCGCGCGAATGAGAGAGCGAGTTCATGGGCGCACATAAGTACAAGGTCGGCCAGTTGGTCGAAGCCAGACCGAACCTCTCGGCGGCGACGCCGCCGGGCTCTTACAAGGTCGTGAGACTGCTGCCGCCGACCGGCGTCGACAATCAATACCGGCTGATGTCGCTCAAGAACGGTCATGAGCGCGTCGTGCGGGAATATGAGATCGATCTCAACGACGCCGCTATCGACGTCGACGCGGCCGAATAGCACTCAAAACTTCGACGTTTCGCGAGCTATTGCCGGCACCATGCGCGCCGGTACGTTCTCAGCTATCGGCGTTCTCGGCGGCTTCGAGGGCGGCGGTGGCTGAGAGCCAGGCTTCCTCCGCGGCCTCGATCGTCTTTCCCAACTCGCCCAGTTCGCGCTGCAGATCGCGCGCACGCGCCTGATCCTGCTGGTAGAGCTTCGGGTTCGCCAGCACCTGCTCGAGCTTCGATTTGTGCCGGGCGAGCTCCGCCATCTTCTTTTCCGCAATGTCGGCAGCCTTGCGCAGCGGCCCCTTGGCCACGCGCGCGGTGGCGCCTTCGCGGCGGCGCTGCGCGCGCGCCTGGGAATCGTTTCGGCCCGCGGCCTCGATGGCGCCGCCTTTGCGCGACCGGCGCTCCGACAGCAGATATTGCCGGTAATCGTCGAGCGAGCCGTCGAACGGCTTGCAGCGGCCATCCGCCACCAGCCACAGCCGGTCGGCCACCAGCTCGATCAGATGCGGGTCGTGGCTGATCAGCAGCACGGCCCCTTCATAGTCGTTGAGCGCTTGGACCAGCGCCTGGCGCGCGTCGACGTCGAGATGGTTGGTGGGCTCGTCCAGGATCAGGATATGCGGCGCCTCGCGCGTGACCAGCGAAAACAGCAGTCGCGCCTTCTCGCCGCCCGACAGCGAACCGACCTGTGTGTTCACCCGCTGCTGGCCCAGGCCGAAGCGCGCCAGATGCGCGCGGCGCTTGGGCTCGTTCAGTTGCGGCGCCAGCCGTTCCATGAGCTGGAGCGGCGTCGCCTCGAGCGCGAGCTCCTCGGTCTGGTGCTGCGCGAAATAGCCGATCTTGAGCTTGGCCGAGCGCCGGACCTCGCCGCTCATCTGCTTGAGGCGGCCCGCGATCAGCTTGGCCATGGTCGACTTGCCGTTGCCGTTGGCGCCGAGAAGGGCGATGCGATCGTCCTGATCGATGCGCAGATCGAGGCGTTTCAACACCGGCCGGCCCGGCTCGTAGCCGACCTCGACGCCATCGAGCGAGATCAGCGGCGAGGGCAGGGCCTCGGGCGCCGGGAACTCGAACATCTCGGTGCGGGCTTCGGTGACGGCCGCGATCGGCTCCATCCGCTCGAGCGCCTTGAGGCGCGACTGGGCCTGGCGCGCCTTGCTGGCCTTGTAGCGGAAGCGATCGACGAATTCCTGCATATGCTTGCGCTGCGCCAGCTGCTTGTTGCGCATCGCCGATTGATGGTCGAGCCGCTCCGCCCGCGTGCGCTCGAACCGATCATAGCCGCCGGCATAGAGCACCAGCTTGCGGTTCTCGAGATGGATGATGTGGTCGACCGCCTTGTTCAGGAGGTCGCGGTCATGGCTGACGATCAGGATCGTGCGCGGATAGTCCGCGAGATATTGCTCTAGCCAGAGGCTGGCCTCGAGATCGAGATGGTTGGTGGGCTCGTCGAGCAGCAGCAGATCGGGCTCGGAGAACAGCAGCGCCGCCAGGGCGACGCGCATGCGCCAGCCGCCGGAGAAATCGGTGCAGGGACGGGCCTGCGCGTCATTGTCGAAACCGAGGCCCGCCAGGATCGAGGCCGCGCGCGCGGGCGCGCTATGGGCGTCGATCATCGCCAGGCGCTCATGGATCTCCGCGATCCGGTGCGCGTCGGAGGCATGCTCGGCCTCCGCCAGCAGGCTCGCGCGTTCCTGGTCGGCCGCGAGCACGGTCTCCAGCAGGCTTTCGGGACCGTCCGGGGCTTCCTGCGCCAATCGCCCGATGCGCCAATTGGAGGGCAGCGAGATATCGCCGCCGTCCGAATGGATGTCGCCGGTGATCAGCTTCAGCAGCGTGGATTTGCCGCAGCCATTGGGGCCGATCAGCCCGGCCCGGTGGCCCGGGGGCAGGGACAGGCTGGCGCCTTCCAACAGGGGGCGTCCGGCAATCCGATAGGTGAGGTCGCGAATTTGCAGCATGGGCCGGCCTGATAGCACAGTGCCGGGGCCGCCGAAACCTTTCTGGGCGGACAAGATGACGCTTCAATCAAGGTTGCGAGACAGGGCCGGTCGCCCCAGGGGATGCCGAGCCTGCCGGGGATCGGGCCGGGTTGCGGCGCGGCCCCCAAGCCTCTATAAGCCTGCCACCCTTTTTGCGGCCACCCGGCCGCTCGGTGGCCGTTCCGGCGGGTTCGGGACGGCTGACCCCCTCTCCGCAGGAGCGCCTTCAACCATGGCCATCGAACGCACCTTCTCGATCATCAAGCCGGATGCCACGCGTCGCAATCTGACGGGCAAGATCAATGCCAAATTCGAGGAAGCGGGCCTGCGCATCATCGCGCAGAAGCGCACCCGCCTGTCGCGCGCCCAGGCCGAGGGCTTCTACGCTGTCCATAAGGCCCGGCCCTTCTTCAATGACCTTTGCACCTTCATGACCAGCGGCCCGGTCGTGCTCCAGGTGCTGGAAGGCGAGAACGCGATCGCGCGCAACCGCGAGATCATGGGCGCCACCAACCCGGCCAATGCCGCGCCCGGCACGATCCGCAAGGAGTTCGCGGAATCGATCGAGGCCAATTCGGTGCATGGCTCGGACGCGCCCGAGACGGCGCGGGAAGAAATCGCCTATTTCTTCAGCGGCATCGAAATCGTCGGCTGACGGCCGACGCCGGGTTTTCCCGGCGGGAACGACGAAGGGCGGCGGCCTCGATCACCGAGGCCGCCGCCCTTTTGCATTTCAGCGTCGCGCTGCCGGATTTAAAGCAGCGTCAGTCCCATCAGCCCCAGCGCCACGGCAATCAGCACCGCGGCGATGGTGCTGAATTTGACGAAGCCCTTATAGGCCTGCTGATGGTCATGGAGCATCTGATCGTCTTGAGCCATCGCGCGCGAGATCCTCTATCGGTGTCTTTCGGGTGCCGGTCCGCCAAGGAGCCGACAGCGGGCGCCCTTATTTAGACCAGCGGCCCCCGGCTCGGCAACCGCGGCGGCAAGCCCGTCAATCGGCCGGATTCATCATGATTCCGGCAGGAACATCCCGGCCGTCGAGGATGGCTTTTTCGCCATCCAGCCTGACACGGCCCGTGGCGACCAGCCGCAGGGCCAGCGGATAGGCGCGATGCTCGGCGGTCAGCACCCGCGCCGCCAGGCTGTCGGGCGTGTCATCGGATGCCACCGGAACCGCGGCCTGCAGGATGATGGGACCGGTATCGAGCTCGGGACGCACATAGTGAACCGTGCAGCCCGCCAGCTTGACGCCGTCGGCCAAGGCCCGGGCATGGGTGTCGAGGCCGCGATAGGCCGGCAGCAGCGAGGGATGGATATTGATCATGCGGTTATGCCAGGCGGCGATGAAGCCGTCCGTCAGGATCCGCATGAAGCCGGCGAGGCAGACCAGTTCCACGCCGGCGGACCTGAGCTGGCGGTCGAGCTCGGCATCGAAGCCGGCGCGATCGGCATAGGCCTTGCGATCGATGACGGCGGTCGGAATCCCGGCCGCGGTCGCCCGCGCCAGACCGCCGGCATCGGCCTTGTTCGACAGCACCAGAACGATCCGGGCGTTGGTGGCGGGATCGCGGCCGGCTTCGATCAGCGCCTGCAGATTGCTGCCGCGCCCGGAGATGAGGACGCCGACCTTCAGCGCCGCCATGCGCTGTCCATGTTGAGGACGCGGGCACCCGCTTCGCCGGCGCGCCGTTCGGTGATCCTTCCGATCCGATGCACGGTCTCGCCGGCTGCCGCGAGTGCGGCCTGCGCCGCATCGGCATGATCCGCCGCCGCGACCACCACCATGCCGATGCCGCAATTGAAGGTCCGCGCCATCTCCTCGGCGGCGACGTTGCCCTGGCGCATCAGCCAGCCGAACACGGGCGGCAGCGTCCAGCGCGCCGCGTCGATCTCGACCGCGAGATGGTCGGGCACCACGCGGGGTGGATTCTCGATCAGACCGCCGCCGGTGATATGGGCAAGCGCCTTGATATGACCGGCGCGGATCGGCGGCAGGCCGCTCTTCACATAGATACGCGTGGGCTCCAGAAGGGCTGTCGCCAGATCGCGGTCCGGCGCGAAGGGCGCCTTCTCGTCATAGCGCAGGCCGCTGCGCTCGACGATGCGGCGCACCAGCGAATAACCGTTCGAATGGACGCCGCTCGAGGCGAGGCCCAGCACGATGTCGCCGGCGGCGACAGTATCGCCCGTCAGTTGCTGTCCGCGCTCCACGGCGCCGACCGCGAAGCCCGCCAGGTCGTAGTCGCCATGCGCATACATGCCCGGCATCTCGGCCGTCTCGCCGCCCACGAGTGCGCAGCCGGCGATGCGGCAGCCCTCGGCGATGCCGGCGATGATGCTGTGCCCGGCCGCGACCTCGAGCTTGCCGGTCGCGTAATAGTCGAGGAACAGGAGTGGCTCCGCGCCCTGCACCACGAGATCGTTGACGCACATCGCGACGAGGTCGATCCCGATCCGGTCATGCCGCCCGGTCGCGATCGCGATCTTGAGTTTGGTGCCGACGCCGTCGGTGGTGGCGACCAGGATCGGGTCCTTGAATCCGGCCGCGCGCAGATCGAAGAAGGCGCCGAAGCCGCCGAGGCCGGCATCGCTGCCCGAGCGTGCGGTGGATTTGGCCAGCGGCTTGATCGCATCGACCAGGGCATTGCCGGCATCGATATCCACGCCCGCGTCGCGGTAAGTCTGGCCGCTTTCGGGCTGATTCGGGCTGTTTATGGCGTCCTCCGCATCGACTAAGCTATAACCCGAGGCCGCCCCAGAACGGCGCGGGAACAAACGGCGCGGGAACAATAGTGAATAGCCACAGGTTTGCAATGGCGCAAGGTCGGGCGGCCCGGAGCCGCGAAGGGTGGCTGTGGCAGGCGGCAGCGCTGGGGATACTCCTCCTGTTGTTGGGTTTTTCGGCTCCGGTCCAGGCTGCCGGCGTCGGCCCTTCCTCCTATACGGTGGGCGACGTCGATGTCGATGTCACCGCCGGCAGCGCCAATGCGGCCCGGGAAGCGGCCATCGTTCTCGGCCAGCGAATCGCCTACGACAAGCTCATGGCGCAACTGGCCGATCCGCAGCAGGCGGCGTCGTTGCCGCGGCTGACGGACGCCGACATCTCCGATCTCGTCAGCGACTTCGAGGTCGAATCGGAAAAGGCCTCGGCGGTTCGCTATATCGGCAAGCTGAGCTTCCGCTTCCGAGGCGATTCGGTCCGAGCGCTGCTCGAGCAGCGCGGCGTGCATTATGCCGTCATGCCGACAGCGCCGATCCTGATCCTGCCGGTGCTCCAGGCGGAAGGCCAGACTCTGCTGTGGGACCCGCAGAACGCCTGGTTGAGCGCCTGGGCCGCCGATGCCGGCGGCAACACGCTGGTGCCGATCGTGGTGCCGTCCGGCGACGAGCTCGATGCCGGCATGATCGATGCGCCGGCCGCGCTGGCGGGCGACACGGCCAAGCTCGCGACCCTGGCGCAGCGTCATGGTGCCAGCCAGTCGCTGGTCGTGGTCGCCAAGCTCAATGCCGACGCGACCAGCGATACGCGTCGCGTCGATATCGCCGGCTATCGCTACGGTCTCGCGGGCCTGGTGGACAGCTTCACCGATCAGGTCAGCGTGACGGGTACGGCGCTGGATCAGCTTTATACGGCGGCCGTCCAACAGGCCGAGACGCGGCTGCAGGATTCGCTGCGCAAGGAGAACCTGGTCGTCTCCGGCGCGGAGCAGCATCTCGCCGTTACCGTTCCCATCGACAGCTACGCCGCCTGGATCGACATCCGGCGCCGGCTGGCCGGCGTGCCGATCCTGAAGCGGGCGGACATTCAAACCCTGACGACGAAATCGGCCGCGCTCGACCTGGTCTATGTCGGCGACGAGACGCAGCTCATGAGCGCGCTGAACGAGCGCCGCTTGAGCCTGGCCACCAACGGCGATCAGCGCCTGTTGGTTTCGACAGCGGCGGCACCCGCCGCCAGCAGCTCGACGACGCCCTGAAAGCGCCGCCGGGTTGACCGCGCTCCTTCCCAACCTCATCACCCTCGGGCGCCTGTTGGCGGTGCCGCTGGCGGTCTGGCTGATGCTGACCGATCGCTTGGCGGCCGCCTTCTGGCTGTTCCTGGTGGCCGGCATCTCGGACGCCATCGACGGCTATCTCGCGCGCCGCCTGAACGCCCGCAGCGAGATCGGCGCCTATCTCGATCCGCTCGCCGACAAATGCCTGCTGGTGAGCTCCTACGTGACCCTCGGCCATGAGGGACATATCGACGTCTGGCTCGTGATCCTGGTGGTGTTCCGCGATGTGATCATCATCGGCGGCGCCATCCTCTATCACACGCTGACGCAGTCGCTCACCATGCAGCCCCTCCTGATCAGCAAGCTCAACACCGTGCTGCAGATCGCCCTGATCGGCGTGGTGCTGGCGGAGCTGGGCCTCGGCATCGGCTCCGCCGAGATCACGCGGTGGCTGAGCTACGCGGTGGCGGCCAGCACGCTGGCCTCGGGCGCAGCCTATGTAACGGTGTGGGGCCGGCGAGCCTTGGCGCGGGGAGGGCGGTCGTGAAGATCGAGCACCAGCTGCGCTTCTGGATCATCGGGCTGGTGCTTCTGATCGTGGCCCTGTTCTTCCTGCGCAGCATCCTCCTGCCCTTCGTCGCCGGCATGGCCATCGCCTATTTCCTCGACCCGCTCTGCGACCGGATCGAGAAGATGGGCTGCTCGCGCACCTGGGCGACCACCATCGTGACGGCGCTGTTCCTGCTGGCGGTTCTGGCATTGGCGGCGGTCCTGCTGCCGCCCTTGGAGGCGCAGCTGGTCGACTTCTTCGGTCAGTTGCCCACCTACATCCAGGCCGTCACCGCGAAGCTCGGGCCGCTGCTGAAGGCGCTGCGCTCGCATCTGCCGGCCTCGGCCGCGCCCAGCATGAGCGACGTCACCGGCTATCTCGGACGGATCGCCGGCTGGGGCGCGGATTCATTGGGGACCATTCTCAGCGGCGGCTTCGCGCTCGCCAATCTGGTGTCGTTGATCTTCATCACGCCGATCGTGACCTTCTATCTGCTGCGCGACTGGGACAAGATCACAATGAAGCTCGATCTCTGGTTGCCGCGCGATCATGCCGACGAGATTCGCGGGCAGCTGCACGAGATCGACCGCACCTTGGCCGGCTTCGCGCGCGGCCAGGCGACGGTGTGCTTGTGCCTGGCGCTCTATTACGGGCTGGGCCTCAGTCTCATCGGACTCGATTTCGGGTTGGCGCTGGGCCTCATCGCCGGCGTGCTCTCCTTCATTCCGTTCGTCGGCAGCTTCCTCGCGCTCGCCGGCTCGGTCGCGCTGGCGCTGGCGCAATTCGGGACCTGGCAGGGGGTGGCCATGGTGGTCGGCGTCTGCGCCGTGGGGCAGGTGATCGAGGGTTACGTTCTGACGCCGAAGCTGGTGGGCGATCGGGTGAGGTTGCACCCCGTCTGGGTGATCTTCGCCTTGCTCGCGGGCGGGTCCCTGTTCGGTTTCGTCGGCCTGCTGCTGGCGGTGCCGGTCGCGGCCGTCTGCGGCGTGCTCGCGCGCTACAGCCTCAGCCACTATCTTGGCAGCCGGATCTATCGGGGCGACACACCGCCGCTCGATAGCGGCAATTGATCCGCGTCCGGTCGGCTCCCTTGTCGCAGATCCCTTTCCCCTTCGACCATGCGCCGTCGCTCGCGGCCGCCGATTTCGTGATCGCGTCCTGTAACGAAGGGGCGGCTGCCTGGGTCGCGCTCTGGCCCGATTGGCCGGCGCCGGCCTTGACGATTCATGGACCGGCGGAATCCGGCAAGACGCATCTGGGCCGCATCTGGGCGGAACAGGCGCAGGCCCGGGCGGTGCCAGCGGCGGCGCTCGCAGATATCGACCGGATTCCGGAACTGGCCGAAGGCCGGATGGCACTCCTGGTCGACGATGTCGATCTGGAGCTCGATGCGGATCGCGAGCGCGGGCTCTTCCATCTCTACAATCTGCTGGCGGAACGGCGCGGGCATCTCATGTTGCTGGCGACCCAGCCGCCGGCACGCTGGTCTCTGACCCTGGCCGACCTGCGCTCGCGCCTCTCGGCGGCACCGGCGGTCGCGATCGGCGCACCCGATGAAGGATTGCTGGACGCGATCCTGGCCAAGCTTTTCACGGACCGTCAATTGTCGGTCAGCCCCGAGCTTCGCCACTACATCCTGATGCGGATCGAACGCTCCTTTGCCGCGGCCGGAGCCATGGTCGCGGCGCTTGATCGCGCCACCCTGGCGGCAGGCCGCGGCGTCACGCCCGGCCTGGCGCGCAGCGTCCTGGAGGAACTTGGCCGCCCGTCCGATGGTTTCTGAAGGTACGGACAGGAAAGCGGAATTTAGTGGGCGACATAAAACTGACCCTAAAATGACTCGAAAGAGTAACTTTTCTGTCGGGTGCCGGGCCGGTAATTGAGTGCCGGTCCAAGTCCTGAAGTGGCGAGCGATTCTGGAGACCTATGGCGGAGGAGATCGAACTGAAACTGGCGCTGGCCCCCGATCTGGTCGGGGCGTTGCGCCGGGATCCCACGCTCAAGGCCCAGGCGCTCAAGCAACCCGTCACCCGGCGCCTTTTCAGCATCTATTACGACACCCCCGATCTGCGCCTGTCTCAGGCGGGCATGGCCCTGCGGGTGCGCCAGATCGGCAAGCGGTTCATCCAGACCTTGAAAGTCGCTGGCGCCGAGGGTGGCGGCCTGCAACAGCATGCCGAGTTCGAGCAGACGGTTCCCTCGGCGCAGCCCGATCTGTCGCAGATCGCCGATCCGGCGATGCAACGGTTCCTGAAGAAACAGAAGATTGCCCATCGGCTGGTTCCGGTTTTCAGCACCGACATCAAACGGCGGACTTGGCTCCTGGGTGTCGGCGGCGCCGAGATCGAGGTGGCACTGGACGAAGGTGAGATCCAGAGCGGCCCCCATCGCATGCCGCTCACCGAGTTGGAGCTCGAGCTCAAGCTGGGGGCCAAAGAAGCGCTCTATGATCTCGCGATCGACTTGGCTGGCCGCCGGCCCTTTCGGATCGAGTGGCGGACCAAGGCGGCGCGTGGCTACCAGCTCTTCGTCGGCGCCGAGCCCGAGGCGCGCCGTGGCAGTTCCATCACGATCGAGCGGGACGCAACGGCAAAATCGGCCTTCGGCGACATCGCGCGGGCCTGTCTGGCGCAATTCGGCGCCAATGAAGTCACGGCCGAACGCGGCGAGGATCCTGAGGGCGTGCATCAGGCACGGGTGGCTTTGCGCCGCATGCGCGCCCTGGTGACGGCCTATCGCCATCTGATGAGCGACGAGGTTCATGGCTGGCTGTCGGGCGAGCTGCGCTGGCTGCAGCAGGAATTGAGCCCCGCCCGCGATTGGGACGTGTTCACCGGCTACACCTTGCCGCCGATCCTGAAGCGGCTGCCCGATGAGCTGGCGCTGGAGCATTTGAAAGACGAAGCGCAGACCCTGCGCCGCGAAGCCTATGACACGGTGCGCGCGCTGTTCGCGTCGCCCCGCTACACGCTGTTGCTGCTCAAGATGGGCCGCGTGCTCGAGGCCGGGAACTGGCGGGCACCGGCGGGCTCGCCCGAAGCGGCGCCGCTCGAGGAACCGATCAAGCGCTTCGCCGATCGGCTGCTCGCCTTCCGTCACCGCCGCCTGCGCAAGTTCGGCAAGAAGCGCGAGAGCCTCAGCGAGTCGGACCTGCATCGGCTGCGGCTGCTCGGCAAGAAGATGCGCTATAGCGCCGACTTTTTTCGCTCGCTCTATGCGGAGAAGCAGGTGCGCCGCTATTTCGCCGCCGTGGCCGAGCTGCAGGACCGGCTGGGCTCGATCAACGATGCGGTGGTGACGCACGGCCTGTTGCAGAAGCTCGAGCGGCGCATGCCCGACAGCGCCGAAGCCGCCCATGCGGTCGGGCTGGTCCGCGGCTGGCAGGCGGCCAAGATCGAGCAGGATCTGCTCGGTTTCGCCGGGGTCTGGAAGGAATTCTCCGAGGCTAATCCCTTCTGGGGCAAGCCTCGCGCACTCGATGAAGACGCGGTCTGACGCCGTTTTCTCCCAAGATGCGTCGCCGGGTCGCATCGGCGCGGGCGCCGGGCTGAACTTTTCCTTCATCATCCCGGCCGAGAATGGCGCCGCGGAAGCAGACCGTCCCGGTGCATTGGATAGGGACCGGGCGACCTCTTCCCAGACCCTGTTCCTCCCCGGAAGCGCCGGTCATGCCAATCGTGCCGTCTTCAATCGACAGCTTCTTCAGATTCGAGGCCGCCAACGACGAGGCGGCCAACGATCTGGGCTTGGGCTCGGTCTCATCGATCGCGCCAGTCGAGGTCGTGGCCGAGACGCAGCCGCTGCATCAGCTCGTCTATGTCAGCGCCTCGCGCGTCAATTGGAGCGAGGCCGAGCTCGAGCGGCTGCTGACGCGCGCGCGCATCCATAACGGCGCGCGCGGCATCACCGGCATGCTGCTCTATGTCGGCGGCAATTTCATTCAGGCGCTGGAAGGGCCTCCGGCTGTCATCGCCTCCTTGATGGACCGCATCCGCGCCGACAAGCGTCACTGGCATGTCCAGCGCATCGTCGATCGCCGGGTCGGCATGCGCGATTTCACCGACTGGTCGATGGGCTTCCGACGCTGCCGTCCGGCGGACCTCGTGGCGGCCGGTGCTGTCGATCTCGCCCGCGACGACGCCATCGCCAAGGCGCTGGTCGGCAGGGACGGTCTCGCGGTGGGGCTTCTGCGCCGCTTCTGCGACCAGAATCGCTGACGGAGACGGTCTCCCCGCCAGACGTCACACCAGGTCGCGCGGCACCACGAAATCGGTCAACCGGCCGATGCCCGGCAGCAGCTCTTCCCAGCGGTCGATATCGAACTGATAAAGCGCCAGCCCGCCCGTCGGGAACTTGCCGCGCAGTTTCGCCAGCCCCGCCGCATCGCCGTCGCCGAACAGGCGCTCGGCCAGCTCCTGCAGTCCGGGGTTATGGCCGACGATCAGCACGGAATCGGCCTCGTCACCCGCTTGGCGCAACCGGACCAGCAGCTCGTCCGCGTTCGCCAGATAGAGCTTGTCCTCATAGACGACCCGCGGTGGCTTGGGGAGCATCAGGCTGACCAGCTCCCAGGTCTCGCGGGTCCGGCGCGCGGACGAGGCCAGGACCAGGTCGGGCAGGATCGCGTGGTCGCGCAGATAGACGCCGATCGGCGGGGCCGCCCGGCGGCCCCGGGGCGCCAAGGGGCGCTCATGGTCCGAGAGATCGTCCTCTTTCCAGCTGGATTTGGTGTGTCTGAGGAGATAAAGCCGTTTCATCGTGCCTTGGCGGGAGCGCGGGGCAGGCTTGGCCATCGCCGTCTATCTCCTTGAATTTAGGCACTCTTTATCGCGGCACAAGATGCCTCGTTGTCATGACATTTTCATGAAGCCCAGCTAAGATTGCAATTGATCGCCGGATTCCCATGGCCGCCATGCGAGGCTGGCTGTCCGGCCGTCACCTTTCCAAGCAGGGCATACCCCCCGTGGATGATTCTCAGCTAACCGAACGCGCCGTTGCCAACGTCGCCAGCGAGACGCGTTTCATCAATCGCGAGCTCTCCTGGCTCGCCTTCAATGAGCGCGTGCTCGAGGAAGCGCAGAACCCGCGCCATCCGCTTTTGGAGCGGCTGCGGTTCCTGTCGATCTCCGCGAACAATCTGGATGAGTTCTACATGGTCCGCGTGGCGGGTCTCAAAGGGCAGGTCGCCGCCGGCGTGTCGACGCCGAGCCAGGACGGGATGACGCCGGCCCAGCAGCTGGTCGCGATCAATCAGCAGTCGAGCGAGCTGATGCATAACCAGCAGGCCTGCTGGCGCAGCCTGCGTCAGGCCTTGCGCCAGGCCGGCATCGCGGTGATCGATGCGCCGGAATTGACGGCCGACGAGAGGCAATGGCTCGACGCCTATTTCCTCGACCAGATCTTCCCGGTGCTGACGCCGATGGCGATCGATCCGGCCCATCCGTTCCCCTTCATCCCGAATCTGGGCTTCGCCCTGGTGCTGGATCTCGAGGGCCTTACACCGACCGGCAATTCCTTGCGGGCGCTCTTGCCGCTGCCGTCGCAATTGCCGCGCTTCGTGCGCCTGCCCGGCGCCAATATCCGCTTCCTGCCGCTCGAGGAGCTGGTCGGCCTCTATCTCGACCGGCTCTTCCCCGGATTCAAAGTCGCGGGCCTCGGCTATTTCCGCATGATCCGCGACAGCGAGATGGAGATCGAGGAAGAGGCCGAGGATCTGGTCCGCCTGTTCGAGAGCGCGCTCAAGCGCCGCCGGCGCGGCAACGTCATTCGGCTGAAAATCAATTCGGCGATGCCCGAGGATCTGCGCGCCTTCGTGATCGATGAGCTGGGGGTTTCGCCCGGCGACGTCTTCGTCCTCGACGGCATCCTGGGCCTGGCCTCCAGCTCCAAGCTGATCGTGGATGACCGGCCCGACCTGAAGTTTCCGCCCTATCACGCGCGGTTCCCTGAGCGCATCCGCGAGATGGGCGGCGACTGCTTCGCGGCGATCCGGCAGAAGGACATCGTCGTCCATCATCCGTTCGAGAGCTTCGATGTGGTGGTGCAGTTCCTGCGCCAGGCCGCGCGCGATCCCAATGTGGTCGCGATCAAGCAGACGCTCTATCGGACCTCCGACGATTCGCCGATCGTGAAGGCGCTGATCGAGGCGGCGGAGGCCGGCAAGTCGGTGACGGCGCTGGTCGAGCTCAAGGCGCGCTTCGACGAGGAAGCCAATATCCGCTGGGCGCGCGACCTGGAGCGGGCGGGCGTGCAGGTCGTGTTCGGCTTCATGCAGCTCAAGACCCACGCCAAGATCTCGATGGTGATCCGGCGCGAAGGCACCAGCCTGCGCGGCTATGTGCATTTCGGCACCGGCAACTATCATCCGATCACGGCCAAGGTCTATACCGACCTCAGCTTCTTCACCTGCGATCCCGCGCTCTGCCATGACGCGGCGCGGACCTTCAATTACATGACCGGCTACGCCAAGCCGGAGAAGCTCGAGAAGATCGCGATCGCGCCGATCTCGCTGCGCTCGACCCTGATGCATCTGATCGAGGAAGAGATCGAACATGTGAAGGCGGGTCGGCCCGGCGGCATCTGGGCCAAGATGAATGCGCTGGTCGACCCCGGCCTGATCGACGCGCTCTGCCGCGCCTCGCAAGCCGGAGTCCAGATCCGTCTCGTGGTGCGCGGCATCTGCTGCCTGCGGCCCGGCGTGCCCGGTCTTTCCGAGAATATCCAGGTCAAGAGCATCATCGGCCGTTTCCTCGAGCATTCGCGCATCATGTGCTTCGGTAACGGCGTGCGGCTGCCCTCGCGCAGCGCCAAGGTGTTCGTCTCCTCGGCGGATTGGATGCCTCGTAATCTCGACTGGCGTCTCGAGGCGCTGGTGCCGATCGAGAATCCGACCGTGCATCAGCAGGTGCTCGACCAGATCATGGTCGCCAATCTCAAGGACGAGGCGCAAAGCTGGATTCTCGGCGCGGACGGACGTTATAGTCGGGTTCCGGCGGGCCCCGATGCGTTCAGCGCTCACACCTACTTCATGACCAACCCGAGCTTGTCCGGTCGCGGCAGTGCGATGAAGCGCAAGGCCCCGTCCCTCGAGCTCAAAAAGGCGTGACGAGCGGCATGGCGGAAAGCGGAGCGGGGAAATCGCGGTCACCACGAATCGGTGTGGTGGATATCGGTTCCAACTCCATCCGTCTGGTGGTCTTCGACCGCCTGAGCCGAGCCCCCTGGCCGCTGTTCAACGAGAAAGTCCTCTGCGGGCTGGGCCGCGGCCTCGAAGCCTCGGGCGAGCTCAACAAGAACGGCGTCGCCATGGCGATCTCCAATCTGGAGCGCTTCGTCCGATTGGCCGAGGGCATGGAGGTCGGCAATCTCGACATGGTGGCCACGGCCGCCGTGCGCGATGCCGAGAACGGCGAGGCCTTCGTGCAGGAGGCGGAGCGCCGCTGCCAGCGCAAGATCCGCATCATCTCCGGCGAGGAGGAAGCCCGGCTTTCGGCGCTGGGGGTCGCGTCGGGCATGCCGGAGACCTCCGGCGTCATGGGCGATCTGGGCGGCGGCAGCCTCGAGCTGGTGCGCCTGACCCGCGGCGAGCCCGGCCGGCATGTCACCTTGCCGATCGGCCCCT
The DNA here is from genome assembly GCF_050729195.1 of Hypericibacter sp. NCBI lineage: Bacteria > Pseudomonadati > Pseudomonadota > Alphaproteobacteria > Rhodospirillales > Dongiaceae > Hypericibacter > Hypericibacter sp. The sequence continues at coordinate 12,196 of NZ_JBOHKS010000012.1, read as the reverse complement.
TGCGGCTCATGGACATCGCCGATGGCGATCGCGACAAGGCGCGCAAGGCCGTCGACCAGCATCTGGAAAAGCTCGACTGGCTCGAGGAATCCAAGGGCGGCGATTTCTATCCCGTCGGCGGCGCCTGGCGGACGCTCGCGCGCATCCATATGGAGCAGGTCCATTACCCGCTGCATGTGATCCATGCCTACACCATCAGCCGGCGCGCGGCCGAGGAGCTGGCGCGCGTGATCAGCCGGCTCGGGCGCCGTTCGCTCGCCAGCATCCGCGGCGTACCGCGCCGGCGCCTCGACAGCCTGCCGTTGGCAGCCCTGGTGCTGGAGCGGGTGCTGCGCCTGGCGCGGCCCGAGCGGGTGAACTTCTCGGCCTATGGCTTGCGCGAAGGCTTGATCTTCGACCGGCTCTCGCCGGCCGAACAGCGCAAGGATCCGCTGTTCGAGGCCGCCCGCGACCTGGCCCTGCTCGAAGGCCGGTTCAGCTCGCAGGGTGCGCGGCTCAAGGCCTGGCTGACGCCGCTGTTCGAGGCGAAGGAATCGCCGGCCGCCGCCCGGCTGCGGCTCGCCATCTGCGAGATCTCGGATATCGCCTGGCGCGAGCATCCCGACTATCGCGCCGAGCAGGCCTTCATGCGGATCCTGCGCCTGCCGATCGGCGGGCTCGATCATCACGAACGCGTCTTCGCCGCCGTCGCCATCGCGCAGCGCTATGGCTTCGAGGGCGATCTGCCCGGCATGGAATCGATGTTGCGCCTGCTGAGCGACCAGGCCCGCCGCGATGCGGATCTGCTGGGGCTGGGCTTGCGCCTGGCCTATTCGCTGGCCGCGGCGCCGGCCTTGCTGGACAGGACCGCGCTGGTGCGCTCGGGCTCGCGTCTCACGCTCAATCTGCCGAAGGGCGAGGAAGCGATGTTCGGCGAGGCGGTGCAGCGCCGCCTCGAAGCGCTCGGCCGCGCGCTCGACCTGCCGATCGGCACCGCGACCCTGACCAATCGACGGGCGGGGTAGCGCACTCGATGTGGACGCTCCACGGCAGGAGGACAGCGTGCCGCGGGGGCGTGCATGCTGTCGACCGACTGGGCAGGGACAGCAGTGGCATTGGCCTGCGGCGATACCCCGCGATCACGGCCGGCGGTTACGCCGAGCACGGTTCATTGCCGCCGCAATCTCTCAACGAATTTCATTTGCAGAGGAACAAGGGCTGATCGCAGTCGGCAGTGAGGCGTTGCGGTGTCGCCGGCTGCGAGAACGGATATTGACACCCGCGGGTGGCCTATCTTGTATTGAGCTGGTAACGACGTGGAATCGTAACAGGGTTTCAGCGCAGGATGAGTCAACCGCAGAATCGCGATTCCGCCCTTGCCCCGGTTCGGCGAATACCAGCGCATGTGGTTGTCTGCGGTCACTCTCGGAGCGGCACAACCCTCTTCTACAACATGCTGCGCACCACGGTGACCAATTTCGAGTTCATCGATCGTGAATGCACGGCTACCAGTGTTATCGGCGAAACGCCCGCCAGCTACATCACGAAGCGGCCACTGGACATTCTCAAATACGACGAGATCGTGCGCAGCAATCGTCTCGGCAAGAGGCTCCATTTCATCATCATGATCCGAGATGTGCGAGCAGTCATAACCTCGCGTCATAAGATGGTTCCCGACGACTATTTCGTCGGCTTCGACCACCAGTATTTCTTCAAGGATCAGATAGTGAAGCCCGTCAATCCGGGAGTTCTCGCGATCCATCAGGCCATCTCCCACGTTCTGGCCATCGCGCGGCCGATGCCGATCGTGTTGAAGTATGAAGATCTGGTCCAGCGGAGCGACGAGGTGCAGCGGGCTTTGGGACGTCAGGTTGGGTTCGAGTATTCGGGTAGATTCGCCCAATTCTTTGAGCATGACATTCCGGATCAGTTGCAGGTCGCCTTGAACGGCAAGCGGCCGCTGGATCCGACCAGCATCGATGGGTGGCGCGCGCCGCAGCACCGTGAACGGATTCGGCAGCAATTCCTGGCATGCCCAGCGCTGTTTTCCATTCTACGCTCCTATGGGTATGAGGAAGACGATCGCTGGTTCGAGGAATATCGTGCGGATTCGCCGCCGGAAAGATCGGATCGGTCATGACCCTGACGCTGAACTCCGGCAACAACGCTTCCGCCGATTGGAGCCACCGTAGCGAGGTCGGGGATATTATCGGGATAGTGAGAGCTCGCCTTTCCCGCTCACCAGTAATTCTGGTCCGCTGGAAATCGCTATGAGTGCGGCATTTGTTTTTCTGCATATTGGCGCCTAATGGCAGTTCCCGGACCTGCTCGTCCGCTCGATTCGTGCATTTCACAAAGATGCCGAGATTATCCAATGCACGGATCACGATACATTGGCCATCGATGGTGTCGACGCGGTCAGCCGATTTGCGGTGATCCGAAAAAACTGATGACGTTTCGCTTGGGAAACTTCGCCGCATTGAACCGGCGAGATCCCGCAATTTATGTCGATGCGGATATGTTGTGCGTGCAATCGCTGGGCCCGGTCACGATTCTCGCTGGTTGCGATGTCGCGGTTTGCGGCCGGGAATACGGTCTATCGATCCTGATTAATCCTGAGTTCAGAGGCATGGATTTTTCGGAGCATGGCGATAAGACCTTTGGACAGGTGTATCCTTATGTCGCTTGCGCGACCATTTCGGCCGATGGATTGTTTTGGGCGGACTGTCTGGCCAACCTCAACGCTCTACACCCAAAATTCCACCGTTGGTACGGTGACCAAGAAGCAATCCGGAATGTTGTCAACTCTGGCCGATATCGATTTACCGTCCTACCTGAGAGTATCTATGGATTTCTTCCCGGTGAGGCGTTTGGCTGTGTGCCGCCGCGCCTGCTGCATTTCAAGGGTAACGATCGGAAACCCGCGACGTTCGATTATGCCAAGAGATTGGGATTAATCTAGGTTCGGTCGTGAAAGCACGCGGCCCGCACTAAGCGGCGGCCTCGATGCCTCGAGACTGCACTTCTGCCGCTACTGGACCTCGACCGTTCTCGCCATGGCGGCGACGATCTTGTCGTTGCCGCTGTCGCCGCGCAGCAGCTGGAACTCGGCGCGGTAGGTGCCGGGCGGGAAGCCGCCGGTGGGCGCTTTGACGCCGACATAGCGGAACATCAGGATCCTGCCCTTTTCGGCCTTCTGGTCGAAATTCGCGATCACCTTGCCGTCGGGCCCCATGATGCGCAGCACTTGGCGGTCGCCCGCCTCCATGCCGAAATAGTTCGCCCAGAAGAACAGCGTCGACGCTGTCTTGGGATATTGCGCCTGGTCGTAGGTGCCGTTGCTGGCGGCTTCCGAATCCGGCTGCTCGGTCGAGAAGCCTGCGATCAGCGGCCCGGTCGGCGTATAGGCCATCGCCGTCAGTGTCTCCGGATTCCACAGCGCATGCGCGGTGTCGCCGCAGGTCAGGGGATCGGTCATCGCCGTGCCGGTGAAGGGATCGATCGGCGTCTTGTTGTGCATGATCATGAAATGCACATGCGGGAACTCGGTGAGGCCCGAGAGGCCGATCAGCCCGACCTGCTGGCCGGCCACGACATGGTCGCCTTCCTTCACCGTGAGGCTGCCCTTGAGCATATGGCCGTAGAAGCTGCGCCAGCCATTGCCGTGATCGATCACGACGACATTGCCGAGGCCATATTCGTCGACCACCTCGGCACCGACCTTGCGCACATTGATGTCCTCGATGCCGTCGCGGATACGCCAGACGACGCCCGGTGCCGCCGCCAGCACCTTCACGCCGCGCCGCATATCCACATAGCTCGGGATGCGGATGTCGATGCCGGTATGCTTGTCGTTGACCAGGTCGCCGCACATGAAGTCCTTCGCGCCCGGACCCGGATCGTGGTCGAAATATTTCTGCACCGAGCAGTCGAGATTGATGTGGCAATCGACCGGGAAGCCGAGGCTCGGCGCGCCGTCGGGCGGATTGGCCAGGGCCGGCAGTGTCGCCGAAGCCAGCAGGGCGCCCAGCGCCAGGACGAGGGTCCGAAGCCTGGAGAAGCGGGGCAGGGAGAGGATGTCACGCATCGGAAATCTTCCTGGAATACCGACAGGGGGATTTGAAGCGGGAAGCGGGCCTGCCGCTATTGGGCCGCCTGTGGCAGGGACACGATCTTGACCTCCTTGCCGGAGGCCGTCAGCGCCAGCCTGCCATGCTTGAGCGCCAGGGCGTCGGCGCCGAACAGCTCGCGCCGCCAGCCTGCCATGGCGGGAACCGGTGCATTGTCATCGGCCGCGATCCGCTCCAGCTCGCTGGCCGAGGCCACCAGCTTCTGGGCGACCTGGTGGGTTTCGCAGCGCATCTTCAGCAGGACCCGGAGCAGATCGACCAAGGGCCCGACGCCGGGCGGCGTGTCCAGGCGGGGCGGGGGCGTCGGCAGCTCGTCTTCCGGCAGCTCCAGGGCGCGTTTGACCGCCGCCAGCAGAGCCTGCCCCTGGCGGCTCTCGGCAAAGCCCTTGGAGAGGCCGCGGCAGCGCCCGAGCTCCTCGGCCGTGATCGGCGCATGGGCCGCGATCTCGGTCAGGGTCTCATCCTTGGCGATCCGGCTGCGGGGCTGGTCGCGGCGCTGCGCCTCTTCCTCGCGCCAGGCGGCCACCTCGCGCAGCAGCGCCAGGAAGCGTGGCTTGTCGCTGCGCGGCTTCAGCCGGTGCCAGGCCTCGTTCGGCACCAGACGATAAGTGTCGGGATCGGTCAGGATCGCCATCTCCTCGGCGACCCAGCTGGTGCGTCCGGTCTTCTCCATGCGCCGCGCCAGCTTTTCATAGGCCAGCCGCAGATGGGTGACGTCGCTCAGCGCATAATGGAGCTGGCGCTCGGTCAGCGGCCGGTGCGACCAGTCGGTGAAACGTGAGGATTTGTCGATCCGGGCCCCGGCCAGCTTGCCGGCCAGATTCTCGTAGGACACCGCATCGCCGAAGCCGCAGACCATGGCGGCCACCTGGGTGTCGACGATCGGGGTCGGGATCTGACCGGTCAGATGGAAGAAGATCTCCACATCCTGCCGGGCGGCATGGAACACCTTCAGGACCGCGGGATCGGCCATCAGCTTGAACAGAGGCGCCAAATCGATGCCGGGCGCCAGGGTGTCGATCACGGCCGCGTCTTCGGGGCCGGCGATCTGGACCAGGCACAGGACCGGCCAATAGGTCCGGTCGCGCATGAATTCGGTGTCGACTGTGATGTAGCCGGCGCCGTGCTGGCGTTCGGTGAAGACGGCGAGGGCGGCGGTGTCGGCAATGAGCTCCATTGAAGCCGTGCTATACACGGATTCTGCCCGGTGAGAAAGCCATGGGCGGCCCCCAACCTTCGGAAAACCCAGCGAATCGCCCGTTTCCGGGGCCGGGGTCGCGCGGGCCGGCGCCGGGGGCCCGGTGCTTGACAATCTGGCGGCTTCCGTGCCTCTTGCGCCCGCCTCGACCGCCCGTTTTCCGCCCTTCAGGGGAGCCCAGAGACCTGCCATGCATGCCTACCGGACCCATAATTGCGGCGCGCTGCGCCTCGCCGATGCCGGCCAGGAAGTCCGACTTTCCGGGTGGGTGCACCGCAAACGCGACCACGGCAATCTGCTGTTCCTGGACCTCCGGGACCATTACGGGATTACCCAGTGCGTGGTCGATACCTCGAGCCCGATTTTCAAGGCGATCGAGGGGGCCCGCACCGAGTTCGTGGTCCGGGTCGACGGCAAGGTGGTGAGCCGCAGCCCCGAGACGGTCAACAGCAAGCTGCCGACCGGCGAGATCGAGGTTCAGGTCAAGGCGTTCGAGCTGCTCTCGACGGCCGAGATGCTGCCGCTCCAGGTCAACAGCGACGAGGATGCGGGCGAGGAGATCCGGCTGCGCTACCGGTTCCTGGATCTGCGCCGCGAGCGCGTCCACCAGAACATCCTGCTGCGCTCGCGCGTGATCTCGTCGATCCGCCGGCGCATGATCGACCAGGGCTTCACCGAGTTCCAGACCCCGATCCTGACCTCGTCGAGTCCCGAGGGTGCCCGCGACTTCCTGGTGCCGAGCCGGATGCATCCGGGCAAGTTCTACGCCCTGCCGCAGGCGCCGCAGCAATTCAAGCAGCTGCTCATGATCGCGGGCTTCGACCGCTATTTCCAGATCGCGCCCTGCTTCCGCGACGAGGACAGCCGCGCCGACCGCAGCCCGGGCGAGTTCTACCAGCTCGATTTCGAGATGTCCTTCGTGACCCAGGAGGATGTGTTCGCCGCGATCGAGCCGGTGCTCCATGGCGTGTTCGAGGAGTTCGCGAACGGGCGCAAGGTGAGCGGGCGTCCGTTCCCGCGCATCGCCTTCGAGGAATCGATGCTGAAATACGGCTCCGACAAGCCGGACCTCAGAAACCCGATCGTCATCGCCGACGTCACAGAATCCTTCCGCGATTCCGGCTTCGGGATCTTCGCCAAGGGCGTGGCGGCAGGCTCGATCGTGCGCGCGATTCCGGCTCCCGGTGCTGGAAGCAAACCCCGGAGCTTCTTCGATAAGCTCAATGAATGGGCGCGCGAGCAGGGGGCCGGTGGCCTCGGCTACATCGTTTATGCTGCGGACGGTGCCAAGGGCCCGATCGCGAAGAACCTGGACGAAGCGCGCGTCGCGCAGATCAAGGCCGCGACCGGGGCCAAGGATGGCGATGCGGTCTTCTTCGCCTGCGACAAGAAGCAGGTTGCCGAGAAATTCGCCGGCACGGTGCGCACCAAGCTCGGCGACGAGCTGGCGCTGATCGACAAGAGCCGCTTCGAGTTCTGCTGGATCGTCGATTTCCCGATGTATGAACGCAACGAGGACACCGGCCAGATCGAGTTCAGCCACAATCCCTTCTCGATGCCGCAAGGCGGGCTGGAGGCGCTCACGACCAAGGATCCGCTCGAGATCAAGGCGTTCCAGTACGACATCGTCTGCAATGGCGTCGAGCTCAGCTCGGGCGCCATCCGCAACCATTTGCCGGAGATCATGTACAAGGCCTTCTCGATCGCCGGCTACGGTGCGGACGAGATGGAGCGCCGGTTCGGCGGCATGCTGAACGCGCTCAAATTCGGCGCCCCGCCCCATGGCGGATCGGCGCCCGGCATCGACCGCATCGTCATGCTCCTGGCCGACGAGCGGAACATCCGCGAGATCATCGCGTTCCCCCTCAATCAGAAGGCCGAAGACCTCCTGATGCAGGCCCCGGCCGAAGTGCCCGAGGCCCGCCTCAAGGAGCTGCATATCCGCCTGGCGCTGCCGCTGAAGAAGTAGGGCACGGCGGGTTCACGGATCCGAGTCGTTGAAAAAGCTGGATTTGCCGTGCGCCGATGCGGGCCGGTTGGACAGCGCCGTCCACCCTGTTAAAGTCGCCGCCGGCCAGATGCCGCGACGAGGGAGCCATCCATGACTCACCCCGCCGACGACGGGTTCAGACTGCCTGCCGACTGGGCGCCGCATAGCCGATGCTGGATGGCGTGGCCGGTTCGTTCCGAGGCGTGGGGCGAGCATTTGGGCCAGGCCCGCGAAGCCGTCGGCGAGGTGGCCGAGGCCATCGCCCGTTTCGAACCCGTCACCATGATCGCCAAGCCCACCAAGGTTGCCGAGGTCTCGCTGCTGACCGCGTCGGGAGTCGCGAGCTTCTCCCTGCCGCAGGACGACAGCTGGCTGCGCGATAACGGCCCCAGCTTCGTGACCTCCGGCACCGGCCATGTGGCCGGCGTGCAGTGGCGCTGGAATGCCTGGGGCGGCCGCTACACCGAAGTCGATGGCGACGCGATGATCCCGGAGAAGATGCTCGAGCAATTGAGCATGCGCCGCTATCAGGCGCCGATCATATTCGAGGGCAGCGCCGTCACGACCGACGGCGAAGGCACGCTCATCGCCAATGAGCGGATGATCCTCGATCCCAAGCGCAATCCGGGGCTCGAGCGGGCCGAGGCCGATACCATCCTCAAGCAGCAGCTGGGGGCCGAACGCGTGATCTGGATCGCGACCGCGATCGAAGGCGATCCGGCGGGCGGGCGGCTCGACACGATGCTCTGTTTCGTGAAGCCGGGCGTGGTGCTGGTCCAGACCACGCCGGACAAGAACGACGCCAATGCCGGCGCTTATGCGGACACCGCCGAGCGGCTCAAGGGTGCGACCGACGCCAAAGGCCGCCAGCTGCAGCTGGTCGAGATCGAACAGCCGCGGCCGCGCAATTCCGACGACGGGAAACGTCTGCCGCTCGCTTATACCAGCCTCTATCTCGCCAATGGCGGCGTGATCATTCCCGCGTTCGAGGCGCCCCAGGACGATCGCGCCTTCGCCGCCATCGCGAAGCTGTTCTCCGATCGCCAGCCGGTGCAGCTCCTCGCGAGCGACATCGTCTATGGCGGCGGCGGCTTCCGCGCCATGACCCTGCCGCAGCCCGCGGGCCTGCCGGCCGGCTGATCACCACCCGTCGAGGCATGAATGGCGACCGTTCGGTATTTCGCGAAGAATGTCGATGAGGCGGTGGCCTTTTACCGGGATCGCCTCGGTTTCGCGCTGCATCAGCAGTTCGGTCCCAACATGGCGATCCTGTCGCGAGGTGACCTGTCGCTATGGCTCGCCGGTCCCGGGGCCTCGGCCTCCAAACCCATGCCGGACGGCGCGCGACCCGAACCCGGCGGCTGGAACCGGTTCGTGATCGAGGTTCCCGATCTGCCCAGGCTGGTGGCGACGCTGCGCGCGGCCGGCGTGCGCTTCCGCAACGACATCCTCAGCGGTCCCGGCGGCCAGCAGATCCTCTGCGAGGATCCGTCGGGGAATGTGATCGAATTGTTTCAGGCGGGGTGATGGCGCCCATCTGTCATCGCCGGACTTGATCCGGCGATCCAGTTCTTCGATCAGGAAGTCTGGATGCCCGGGTCAAGCCCGGGCATGACAGTTCGCCTCACACCACCCGGGCCGGCAGCGGCTTGCCGGCGAAGAAGGCGTCGAGATTGTCGACGGCCTTCATGCCCATGGCGACGCGGGTCTCGGTGGTGGCGCTGCCCAGATGCGGCAGCAGGAACGCGTTCGACACCGAGCGGTAGGCGGGATTGATCGCCGGCTCGCCGGCATAGACGTCGAGGCCGGCGGCGAAGAGCTTGCCCGATTTGAGCGCGGCGATCAGTGCCTCGTCATCGACCAGGGGACCGCGCGCCGTGTTCACCACGATGGCGCCGTCGGGCAGCAGCTTGATGCGCGCGGCATTGAGGAAGCCCGTGGTCTCCGCCGTCGCCGGCGCGTTGATCGAGAGGAAATCGCTGTGCGGCAGCATGTCCTCGGCGCGGGCATGGAAGACCGCGCCCTGCTCCAGATCGGGCGAGAGCCGCGACCGGTTGTGATAATGGATCTTCATGTCGAAGGCGCGGGCGCGCTTGGCGACGGCCTGGCCGATGCGGCCCATGCCATAGATGCCGAGACGCTTGCCGGTCATATGGACGCCCAGCATGCCGGTGGGCGCCCAGGCGCCCCAGGCCGCGTCGCGCACCACGCGCTCGCCTTCCGAGGCACCGCGCGCCGCACCCAGCATCAGCAGCAGCGCGATGTCCGCGGTGGCGTCGGTCAGCACGTCGGGCGTATTCCCGACGACGATGCCGCGCTCCTTGGCGGCCTTGACGTCGATATGCTCGTAACCGACCGAGAAGGTCGCGATCGCTTTGAGCCGGTCGGGAAAGCGCCGGATCATGTCGGCCGTGACCTTGCAGGTGGGGCAGGGCAGCAGCGCATCGGCGTTCTGGACCCCGGCCACGATCTCGTCCGCGCTCAGGAGCTTGTCGCTGGCGTTGAGGCGGGCGTCGTAATCGCGGGCGAGACGCGCCTCGACGGCGGCGGGCAGCTTGCGGGTCACGAGCACGGTCGGCTTCGGCGGCATGGGGCGGGCTCCAGGGCTGGACGGGAAGGGCGGATGACGGGCCAGAAAGACTGTAGTTTCAGGGAACTATCGTTTTGAGCCCGGCCATGACATAATCGCTGCGTCCGAGCATGTCATCGCTTTTCTCTCCCCCTCTTTGGCACGGCCTCGCCCGACCCCTTTGGCTCGGGGCGGCCTTCATTGCTCTCGGCGCGGCGTTCTCCGTCCCCGCTCCGGCGGCCGGGATGACCGATCCCTTGCCGCACCGGGCGCTTTATCACATGCAGATCCTGAAGAGCGGCGGCGACGTCGCCGATATCGAGGGCGAAATGGCCTTCGAATGGCAGGATTCCTGCGACGGCTGGAGCGTGACGCAGCGCTCGCAGATGGATTTCCTCTATGCCAGCGGCGATGCCGCGAAGGTGGGCTGGAGCCTGACCTCCTGGGAATCCAAGGACGGGAAGCGCTACCGGTTCGTTTCGCGCGAACTGACCAATGGCGAGCTGGTCTCCGAGTTCCGCGGCGACGCCGACCTGTCGAAAAATGGCGGCGAGGCGCGCTACAACAAGCCCGACGCGCATGAGACGGCCTTGCCTGCCGGCGCGTTGTTCCCGACCCAGCACAGCCTGAAGCTGATCGATCTGGCGACCAAGGGAACGCCGATACCGCCCATGCTGTGGGCCGAGGTGTTCGACGGTTCCGACAAGGACGGCTTGTTCGCCGTCAGCGCCGCGATCACGCCGCTCTCCGACGCCGAGCGCAAGGAAGCCGACCAGCGTCCCCAGCTCAAGGGCGTGCCCGGCTGGCATGTCTCGCTCGCCTTCTACCCGCCGGAAGGCCAGGCGGCCGAGCCCGAGCATGAGCAGGACATCCAGCTCTACGCCAACGGCGTGGTCGACCGCATGGTGCTCGACTATGGCGAATTCTCGATCCTCGGCACGCTGTCGAAGATCGAGGCCCTGCCCAAGCCGAATTGCTGACGGGCCGCGCTTCTCCTCCTTCAGTCCTTCTTCGGCGGCACCCAGCCGCGGCCCTTGCGGATGGCGGTTCGCCCGAGCTTGTCGCGGAGCTTGTCCATGGTCTGCTCCACCGTCTTGCGGCGCGCGGCGTCGGGGTCGGCGAGGTCGGGCGGGTCGGCGAGGGCCGCATCCATGAGGTCGCCGGTGCCGACGCCGATGAGGCGGAAATGCCGGCCATTGGCTTCGCGCTGGAGCAGCGGCTTGGCGGCGCGATAGATCGCTTCGGCCAGTTGCGTCGGATCGGCGAGCTTGCGGTTGCGCGTCAGGATCTGGAACTCGTCGGTCTTGAGCTTCAGGGTCACGGTGCCGCCCGCGAGTTCGGCATGCTTGAGCCGCCTCGACACCTTCTCGCAGAGCGGCCACAGGATCCGGTCGAGCTCGCGGAAATCGGCGATGTCCTCGTTGAAGGTGGTCTCGGCCGAGATGCTCTTGGCGGGACCGTCGGGATCGACGCTGCGCTCGTCCAGCCCGCGCGCGAACCGCGCCAGCCGCTTGCCGATGCTGCCATAGCGCAGCAGGAGGTCGTTCTCCTCGCGGCTCTGCAACTGACCGATATGGGTGATGCCGTCCTTGGCGAGCTGCTGTTGCAGCGCCTTGCCCACGCCCCAGATCAGCCCGACCGGTTTCCCCGCCAGGAAACTGGTGGCTTCGGCGCGGCCGATGATCGCGAAGCCGCGGGGCTTGTCGATATCCGACGCCACCTTGGCCAGGAACTTGTTGTAGCTGAGCCCGATCGAGACGGTGATCGAGAGGTGCTGTTCGATCCGGGCCGCGAGCCGGGCCAGCGTGCGCGCCGGGCTGCCGTGATGCAGCGCTTCGGTGCCGGAGAGATCCAGAAAGGCCTCGTCGATCGAGAGCGGCTCGACCAGGGGCGTGGTCTCGAGCATCAGCTCGCGCACCTCATGGCCGACTTGCGAATATTTCGCCATGTCGGGCCGGATCACCACGGCCTTGGGGCAGAGCTCGAGCGCCTTGAACATCGGCATGGCCGAGCGCACGCCGTAGAGCCGTGCCACATAGCAGCAGGTCGAGACCACACCGCGCTTGCCGCCACCGACGATCACCGGCTCGTCGCGCAAGGCCGGGTTGTCGCGCTTTTCGATCGCCGCATAGAAGGCGTCGCAATCGAGATGCGCCATCGAGAGCTGGTCGAGCTCCGCATGGCGCAGCAGCCGCGGCGATCCGCAAGTCGCACAGCGATGGCCGGCCGGCCCCGGATCGCCGAGGCAGTCGCGGCAGAGCCGGTTGTTGGCGGAGGAGGTCATGACGAAACATTTCGAGCCCCCTCCCCTTGCGGGAGGGGGTAGGGGG
>NZ_JBOHKS010000011.1:0-11086 GCF_050729195.1 Hypericibacter sp. | reverse complement strand
CCCTGGATAATCACGCGGGCCTTGCTCGAGCCCTTTCGCGATAGGCGCGGCGTCATCGTCAATATAAGCTCCGACGCTGGGATCCTGGGCTATCCCGGGATCTCGACCTATTGCGCCACCAAGGGTGCGGTCATCGGCCTGACCAAGGCGCTCGCGATCGAGCTGGCGCCGGCGGTGCGCGCGATCTGCGTCTGCCCCGGCCCGATCGAGACCGACATGATGCGCCAGAGCCTCGAGGCCACGCCCGACCCCGCCGCGACGCGCAAGGTGTGGGAGGCCTACCCCGCGCTGCGCCGCGTCGCGCAGCCCGAGGAGGTTGCCGAAGCGATCCTCTTCGCCGCCTCGCCGCGGTCGTCCTTCATGACGGGCAACCTCATCGTGGTCGATGGCGGGGTGACGATGGGGAAGCGGGTGTAACGCGACGTCCCGCGCTTTTCTTATCCCTTACCCCTGTGAAGGTAGAGAGTGATCGCTATCGCTCAGGGCGCGGATGCGGGAGACGCCGTCGCTTCATAGTTGGGGCAGTATGCCGACAACGCGGCCCAGTTGCTGTCAAGGGCAGCGCGGGATTGCTGCTGGATGATTTTCTCCGCGGAGGCGTTGTCGATGAAATTTCTCTCTTCCCGCATGACCTGGAAATCGGCACCGAGCGGCCTCTGATAAAGGACCACATAGCCGCAATACCGATCCACATTTCCAAAGCGGGCGGCGATGTCTACAGCCGCATAAACCCCGGGGAAGGGAGCGTCAGCCGGGTCCTTCGTCCAAGTGACCTTCAATATACGCCGTTCGATCAGGGGGCCCGATTGTTCGTGGAACTCATGATTCTGCCGGATGAACTGCTCAAGAGGCTGTGTCTGGCGGTTGATTTCGGCCATCATCGCGTAGGCTTGCTGATATTGCTCTTTGTCGAGTGCGGAAAAGTAGTCGCCCGTTCTCTTGAGAACCTGCTGCTCTTGTGTGATGGAGGGCAGCCAGCCTGGCGCTGAGTCGGCGGTTATGTTCACCTCTCTGGGAGCGTTCGTCGCTGCGGATTCCCCACCGACGAGGTCTGGGCTGTCGCGGTGGCTCCCATGATGGCAACAAGGCCGATTGCCGTCATCGAGGCCGTCAAGATTACCCCCAGTTTCATGGTCGCCGCCCCTTTCCGACTCTAATACTCTTATGCGGAAATTATACCCGCAATGAGCGTATACTTAGCGAGTCCTCTCCCGCAAGAGGAGGGGTTTTGGTCTTTTTTACCCTACTTTTAGCCTCCCTCCACAGCCTCCACCCGAAACCGTGTCTTCCATGCTCGCTCCGGCGTGAACTCGATCGTCGTGGCGATGCCGCGCTTCGCGATGGGGTTGGCGGCGTTCGAGACCGGTGTCGAGAAATCGAACGCGGCTGCCAAAGGTTCGATGCCAAGGCCGGTGAAACGACGCTGCCAGGGATAGTCGCCGAGGCCTTTGTTGCTCATCCAGAGCAGGCAGGACGGCAGCACCGTGCGATCCCACTCGATACGAACCGTGGCCCGGGCAGCGCGATCGATGGCGGTGACCGGTCCCCGCATGCCGCAGAGCTGCACCACATCCTCGAACGGTTTGCCCAGAGGGAAGCGTGTCAGATCGATTGTGCCGCCGTCCCGCGCCGGCGCGGCGCTCAGCACGCCGAACTCGCATCCCGGCGCCGTCAGCATCAAGTCCGGCTCGACGATCGCGGGATAGGTCAGGCCGAACTCGAATTCCGGCGCCTCCAACTCGATGTTTTCATCGAGCCGCAGGATGAAATGCTGCCCGAACGGCAAGCGCACCGCGCGGCGCGCGATCACTTCGATGGCGATGTCCACGACCGGCCGCGCTGGATCGGGGCGGATCTCCTGGCGGATCGACGCAATCGCGTGGTCGACCGGATAATCGTAGCGCAGCGACAGAGGCACATCCGAGGTTGCCACCATGCGCCAACTCTCGTTGGCACAAAATCCGTGCGGTGGATCTGCCTGTTCGGTGAAGGGCATCCCGCGCCAGGCTGGCGCCAGCGCGCCCGGCTCGCTGGCCATACCGAAGGGCAGACAGGGAAAGGCGCCGCGCAGCCGCTTCAGATGGCCCGGTATCGCGGGCGCATCGACGGGGATGGTCTCATCGGACCAGGGCGCCACCGCGAAGATCGAGAGGTGGCGGCCACTCTTGAGCTTGAAGCGCAGGGGCCCGATCATGCCGCCCGGCGGCTGAACCTCCAGCGCGCCATGGGGCCAATCCAGGTGCCAGGCGTCGGCTGCCATCAAAGGGCGCCGGGACGATCCTCGAGCACCCGCTGCTCGGCCTGGGCCCAACCGACCCGCAAGGACTGCCCGACCTCGATGCGGCGGGCCTGCGGACGGTCCTGCGCGGTCAGCTTCTCGCCGCTGGGGAGAGACAGCACATATTTGTTGTGGGTCCCGAGGAAGACGACCTCCTCGATGACGCCCGTGACCGAGAGATCGGCGCCGCCGCCCTCGGTCAGCGGCTTCACCGCTTCGGGGCGGATCACGATCGCGACCTGGCCGTCGGTGCCCGGCGAGGCGAACTCGACGCCGCATTCGGCCCCGATCCGTCCGCCGCTGCGCCTTGCCTTCAGCAGATTGGCCTCGCCGATGAAGCCCGCGACGAAGCGGCTGGCGGGCGCGAAATAGATCTCCTCGGGCGCGCCCAGCTGCTCGACCCGGCCCGCATTCATGACCGCGATCCGGTTGGCGAGCGCCAGCGCCTCGCCCTGGTCGTGGGTCACGAACACGAAGGTGCCGCCGATCGCGCGATGGATCCGGCGCAGCTCCTCCTGCATCGCCTGGCGCAGCTTGAGATCGAGCGCCGCCAGCGGCTCATCCAGCAGCAGCACGCGCGGCTCCATGACGAGGGCGCGGGCCAGCGCCACGCGCTGCTGCTGCCCGCCCGAAAGCTCGGTCGCCGACCGCTCGCCATATTCCTCGAGCCGCACCAGCGCCATCGCCTTAGCCACGCGCCGCGAGACGTCGTCGGCCGGCAGCTTCTTGAGCTTGAGCCCATAGCCGACGTTCTGGCGCACATTCATATGCGGGAACAGGCCGTAGCCCTGGAACACCATGTTGGTCGGACGGCGCTCGGGACCGAGATCGGTGACGTCCTGTCCATCGACCTCGATGCGGCCGGCGCTGGGCTCGACGAAGCCGCCGATCATGCGCAGGAGCGTGGTCTTGCCGCAGCCCGAGGGGCCGAGGATGGCGAGGAAATCGCCGCGCCGGATCTCGAGGTCGAGCGGATGCACGGCCGCGACCGGTCCGAAGCTCTTGCTGACGCCCTTGAGGCGCACCGCGACGTCGCTGGTCACCCTTGTTCTTCTCCCCGATCCTTGCGCCCGCGCGATTTCCGGAATATCGGACCCGCGGCCGCACTTGTGAGCCCCTGGCAGGAACTCTACCCTGCGCGGCCGGGAACTCAAGCACCGCCGCCAGGAAAGGAACCGCCCGCGATGACAGCGTCCGCGTCGGAGTGGCAGATCGTCTCGCAGACCCGCGACAAGCTGGGCGAAAGCGCGCTGTGGCATCCGCAGGAGCAGGCGCTCTATTGGATCGATTTCTACGGGCCGACCCTCCATCGCCGCGACCCCGCCTCGGGCCAGCAGCGCGACTGGATCATCGCCGGCCATGAATCGATCGGCTCGGTGGCCTTCTGCGCCGACGGACTCTTCCTGCTGGCGCTCGAGAACGGCGTCTATCGTTTCGATCAACGGACCGGCGAGCTTGCTCTCTTCGGCGACCCCAATCAGGGCCGCGCCGCCATCGGCTATAACGACGCCAAGGTCGACCGGCAGGGGCGCTACTGGGTCGGCACGCTCGACGCCAGGGAGAAGCTGCCGCGCGGCATCTTCTATTGCGCGCGCTCAGGCAGCGACTGGCGCGTCGGCGACAGCGGTTTCGTGGTCTCGAACGGCCCGACCTTCAGTCCGAAGGGCGACCGCCTCTATTTCAGCGACAGCATGGGCGGGCGCATACTGGTCTATGCACTCGATCCGGCGAGCGGCAGGCTCGGCGAAGCGGAGGAGTTCCATCGCTTCGCCGCCGCGGACGGATTTCCCGACGGGCTCACGGTCGACAGCCAAGGCCAGATCTGGTGTGCGCTCTATGGCGGCGGCAAGGTGGTGCGCTTCGGCGCGGACGGGAAGCTCCAGGAGGAACTCGCGCTCCCCGTCCCCAATGTGACGAGCTGCTGCCTCGGTGGACCGGCCCTGCGGACGCTCTATGTCACCACCGGCCATACCGCGGACAAGCCCGCGCAGGATCTCGGCGGCGCGCTCGTCGCGCGCGAGGTGGCGACGCCGGGACTGCCGGAGCCGCTGTTCAGGCCGGCGGAGCGGTGAACAGGCATTTTGTGAGCACCAAGCGATCGGCCGCGCGCCGATAGAGTCCCAATCTGAAGAGAGTGAGCGATTTCGAACCGCATCGATGGCTGAGGTTTTGATTGACAGTTTTACGCTTTTAGCGTAAAATTATGTCTTTACTCCTGACTTCTGGAGATGTCTGGTGCTTCAAAATCCGCCCCAAGGCCCGAAATTCGCTGCCGATGGACTGAAACATCTCGCCGACCAGATTGGCGACGCGCTTCGCCGTGAGAAGCAGCCGCAACTTGCCGTCGCTCCGGTTTCCATCGACAACGCACAGCCCACCACAACCAGCTGGCCGCCTCATGGCCGCACGGGCCGACCGCGGGTCCAAGCCATGCTGGATGAAATCATGAGCCTCGAAGGCGGACTCTCAAACAATCAGTACGATCCGGGCGGCCTCACTAATTATGGAATCAGGCAACAGACGCTCGATGCCTGGCACAACCTGAGCGGCAATCCCGGCCTTGTCGGAATTCCCGAGAGCGTCCGAGATCTCACGATCGGGCAGGCCAGGGCGCTGATGCGAAAGATCTTCTATGACCATTATCAGCTGCGCCGGATCAAGGACTACAACGTTGCGCATCACATCTTCGATACCTTGATCAACACGAGCACCGATTACGCCCGTGACATGATTTACGGCGCCATCGATGATGTGATGCGTCGGCAAAGTCTCTACGATGAGCATCATGCACCGCTGACTGACTTACCGAGCGGCGGCGTGGGCCCCCAAGGTAAGGACCGCATAAACTGGCTCGTCGATCATGGTTTCAAGACTGCGTTTCAAGATGCATTGGTAGATCGGCGGCGCGCCCACGCAGAAGAACAGAAGAACTACGACAAGCTCGGCGGGCTACTGCCACGGATCGAGCGGTTCCGCCCGCCCAATCATCCACCTGAAGGCTGGTATGAATGATCCGATCGCCGCGCTGAGCGTACTGACTATTGCTGCGGTCGTTTGGCGGACTTGGGGTTCGAGCAGGCCTCGTCTTTACCTTCGCCGGGCTCACAAAAGCCCTCCGGCGGAGTCCAGAGTTGCCTTGTTGTGACTAGGTTACCGCTTTCGTCAATGATCGCCTCAATGACGCCAGGAACGCGAAGCTCATAGCCACCCGTCTCCAGCGAGATCGCGAAAGTGCCATCAGTTCTGTGGGACGTTATGTTTCTTGCGATGGGCACCCGATCGAGCTCCAATTGCCCCCGGCCAACGCGAATTCGTACGACATAATCTGGCACGCTGTAGGGATAGCCCGCCGCCGCCACGACTTCCTGCTGGTCCCACCCGAGGCTGAGCGGGCCCAGCCAAAGATTGCGAGGAATGCTGCGGCGTGCGATCTCCTGGCCGTCTGGCGATAAGGCAACGAGATATTCGTAGTCATGCTCGCAGGCGGCGTACCAGATAAGACCCATGTATTCGTTAGAGCGGCCTCCAATCAGAATCAGCATCGTGCCATCCTTCAGAATGACCATATCATTCGGAAAATTTCCCCCTCCCTGCCGGTCCCGCCAACGCCAGAGAAACTCACCCTCCGCCGACACACGCGCAACGACCGCGCCGTCTCCGCAGTATCCCTTCCTCGAAGGAACGGACTCCCACCAGGAAACGAGCACGGAATTGCCGTCCGCAAGAATCACACCTGACGCTGCGGTTGCATATTCCTCGGTCCCCAAACCAAGATCGATATGGGCCATCAACCTCTGCTGCTTGGTGGCGCGCATCAGATTCCCGTAGCTGTTCAGGAAAAAGACCGCGTCACCGATCACGACCACGGATGGTGTGAATCGGTTGATCGGGCCGATACCGTCCCCGCCCACCATGTAATAGTCCTCTTCGGCCATCGTCTTCGGATCGATGATGCGGAGATAGCCGTTCTCCCTCGGTGCCGTATTGCCGGCAACGGCCAAGCGCCCGTCCAGCAACCATTGCCGGAAGCGGACCACATCGTCTCGTTCATCGACCCATGGAGGCGGTTGTAAGGGTGGGATGGTACCGAGGGTCGGATGCGAGTCCTCGGCATCCTGGGCGATGGCCCCGCCGACGACGATCGTCAAAGCAAGAAGAAAGGCAGCCGCGGTACATAGGCGCCGTTGTTGACGGCGAACAAGGCCCATCGCAATTTTCCGATCACGCATGACACCACCATAGGTTGTTTATTATACAGCCTGTGATTGTGGCACGGTCAAGGCAAGACTCGAACATTTTTGACCAAACGCGGTTGCTCAATGACCCAGCATGCCCGGCCGTCCGCTCCCTCCTCTTTCTTGCTGGCGCCGTTCGTAATCAGATAGTTGGCCGGCGTAATTGACATCTCGACAGTTTGAGACCACAAACGCCGCTGGCGGAAGGCGGCGAGCTCAAATTCCTACGCCCAGCGTCAGCCCGGCGCAGCGGCGCCGTCGAAGCTTTGGGGGCGCCCAATGTCTGATTTGAATCCGTCCCACATCCTCCAAGTGGGGATGGGATTTTTCGCTTCGAAGACGCTTCTGTCCGCGGTCGAGCTGGGGCTCTTTAGCGAGCTTTCCAAGCGGGCGATGACGGGCGCCGAGATCGCTCGGACCCTGGAGCTTAGCCCCCGCGCGGTGCCGGATTTTCCAGACGCGCTCGTGGCGCTCGGCTTCCTCCGGCGTGAAGGCCACGGCGCCGACGCCACCTACACCAACACCGCCGAGAGCGGCAAGTTTCTGGACCGCAATAGTCCCGATTATATCGGTGGCATTCTCGAGATGGCGAACGCTCGCCTCTATGGATTCTGGGCGGATCTGACAGAGGCGCTCAAGACTGGGGGGCCGCAGAACGAGACGAAAAATTCCGGCAAGTCGATGTTCGCCAAGCTCTACGAGGTTCCTGAGCGCCTCGAGCAGTTCATGAACGCCATGTCCGGCATTTCCGCCGGCAATTTCAGAACCTTCACGCAGAAGTTCGATTTTTCCCGGTATCGCACGCTGTGCGACGTCGGCGGCGCGACGGGGCAGCTCTCCTGCATGGTGGCGGCCGCCCACCCACATATGCGCTGCACCAGCGTCGACCTTCCCAATGTCGTGTCGATTGCGACGCGGCGAATTTCTCAGGCCGGACTCAGCGACCGCGTCGTGGCCATGGCCGGCGATTTCTTCGCCGACCCACTGCCGAAGGCCGACGTGATCACGATGGGGATGATCCTCCACGATTGGAATCTCGAAAAGAAGAAGATCCTGATTCGCAAAGCCTATGATGCGCTGCCCGAGGGCGGTGCCTTCGTCGTCATCGAGGCTCTCATCGACGATGCGCGCCGCGAGAACGCATTCGGCCTGTTGATGTCTCTCAATATGCTGATCGAGTTCGGCGATGCCTTCGACTATTCGGGCTCCGACTTCGCCGGCTGGTGCCGCGAGGCCGGCTTTCGACGTTTCGAGGTCATTCCCCTGATGGGCCCCTCGAGCGCGGCTGTCGCCTACAAGTGACTCTTCGACAGCCGCCATCTCCGCGGTATGGCCCAATCTTGCCAATACCGGCCCAGAGCGACATGATCGGTGCCAACAACCCGGCGTCCGGCGGATATCGAATGACGGGTCGAGCATCGTGACACTTGGGTGACGGCTTAATTTCCCAGGGGACGATGAGGTATCGCAACTGGGGGGACTATCATGACCTGGCTGGCTGGGAGACATGCTCCGTTCGGGCGGAGCATGGGGGTTGGTGCTGTGATTCTGTCTGTCCTCGTCCTGATGGCGCAGCCAGCCTGGGCCCAGGGCGGCGCCATCGATACGGGCAACACCGCCTGGATGCTGACCTCGACGGCGCTGGTCATCCTGATGACCGTGCCGGGCCTTGTGTTGTTCTATGGCGGCTTGGTGCGCAAGAAGAATGTGCTTGCCACCTTCGTCCAATGTTTCGCGACCTGCGCGCTCACCTCCATCGTCTGGATGATCGCCGGCTATAGCCTCGCCTTCAGCCCAGGCAACGCCTTCATCGGCGGCTTCAGCGCCCTGTTCCTCGACGGCATGGAGGTCGGCTCGACCGTGGGCACGATCCCGGAATCGGTCTTCATGACCTTCCAGATGGCCTTTGCCGTGATCGCGCCGGCGCTGATCACCGGGGCCTATGCGGACCGCATGAAATTCTCCGCCATGCTCGTCTTCAACGCGCTCTGGGTCCTGCTGGTCTATGCTCCGATCTGCCATTGGGTCTGGGGCGGCGGCTTCCTCGCGACCGAGGGCGTGCTCGATTATGCCGGCGGCACCGTGGTGCACATCAATGCCGGCGTCGCGGGGCTCGTCGCCGCCATCGTCATCGGCAAGCGCCTGCGCTATGGCAGCGAGCATTTCCCGCCGCACAGCCTGGCGCTCTCGGTCGTCGGCGCCGCTTTGCTCTGGGTCGGCTGGTTCGGATTCAATGCGGGCTCGGCGCTCGCCGCCGACGGACGGGCCGGGATGGCGATGGCCGTGACCCAGATCGCCGCCGCCGGCGCCGCTTTGTCCTGGATGGTGGTCGAGTGGATCCTGCGCGGCAAGCCGAGCGGTCTCGGCCTCATCTCGGGTGCCGTGGGCGGGCTCGTGGCGATCACGCCCGCGGCCGGCTATGTCGGTCCCGCCAGCGGCCTCGCCATCGGATTGATCGGCGGGGCCGCCTGCTACTGGGGCGCCAATGGACTGAAACGCTGGCTGAACTACGACGATTCCCTGGATGCGTTCGGCATTCACGGCATCGGCGGGATCGTCGGCGCGATCCTCACCGGCGTCTTCGCTACCACGGCGATCGGCGGAACACCGGGCCTGGTCGAAGGCAATGTCGATCAGGTCCTGAAGCAGCTCTGGGGCACGGCCGCCACCATCGGCTATTGCGCGGCCGTCACCTGGGTCATTCTGTTCGCGATCGGCAAGACGATCGGGTTGCGGGTCGACGAGAAGACCGAGACGGTCGGCCTGGATATCTCGCTGCACGGCCAGCGCGCCTACGAGATGTGAAGGGGGAGAGCAGAACATGAAATATGTCATCGCCATCATCCAGCCGCATCGGCTGGAGGACGTCCGCGACGCTCTCGTCGGGCTCGACATCGCGGCCTTCACCGCCAGCGAGGTGCGCCGCTTCGGCGACAGCGAGGAACATACCGAATTCTATCGCGCCGCCGAGTTCAATGTCGGGTTCCTGCCCAAGACCAAGATCGAGTTCGCGGTCTCCGATGCGCTCGCGGAGCGCGCCGTGAAGGCGCTGCGGGATGCGGCCACCACGGGGAGCATCGGCGACGGCCGGATCTATGTGCTCGACCTGGCCCAGACCGTGCAGATCAAAAGCGGCAAGATCGACGCCGACGTGGCGGGGCTATAGCGCCCCTTTCGATTTGTTGTCTCCTCCCCCGCTTCGCGGGGGGTGGATCAAGGAGGGGGCTGCTCGGTCCAGCGGCCCTCTCCCGCAAGCGGGAGAGGGGACAGTCGACGCGCCGGCGTCAGATGCCGGCCTTCACCGCCTCGAACATCTGGATGTATTTCTCCTTGAACGCGGTCGGCGTCTCCTCGAAGAAGACGCCTTGCTTGAACAGCGCCACCGGATCCTTGAGGCCGAGCTCGGCCAGGCGCTCGGGCTTCACAAGATCAAAGGATTTCCGGTTCGAGTGGCCGTAGCCGTCGTTGTCGATCAGGTATTGGCCGCTCTGCGGATCGATCATGGCATCGATGAAATCGTAGGCCGCCTGCTCGTCGCCGGGGGCCCCTTGGACCAGGGCCATGCCGCAGACCCAGGTCAGGATGCCTTCCTTGGGGTTCATATAGGCAACCGGGATGCCCTGCTTCTTGAGCGCGACCACCGAGGCGTTCCAGGCATAGGCTGCGACCAGCTCGCCCGAGGCCAGGCCCTGCTCGACCGAGGTCTGATCGGTCCAGTAGTAGCGCAGCAGCGGCCTCTGCTTGATCATCAGATCCCTCACCTTGGCGAGTTGCTCGTCGTCGAGGGTGCCGATGTTCTTGAAACCCAGCACCAGCGCCGCCGAGGACACCGCGCCATCGACGGAATCGTAGGTGGCAAGCCGGCCCTTGTACTTCTCGTCGAACAGAAGCATCCAGGAATCGGTATTGCTGTCGACGAGGTCGGTGCGGTAGAGCACCGACGAGTTGCCCCAATCGAACGGCACGAACAGCGCCTTGCCGTCCTTCGAGGTCCCCTTGATCGTCTTCAGCTCGGGGAAGACGTCCGCATAATTTTGGAGACGAGAGGTGTCGACGGGCTTGATGATGCCGGCCTCGTACCAACGCGGCACCGAGTAGCTGCAGGGATGAGTGATGTCGGGGCGATAGCCCGAGCGCATCTTCTGCAGCGCCTCCTCTTCCTCGCCGAATGTGGAATGGTTGGGTTCATGCCCATACTTGGCCGTGAAGGCCTTGTGCAGATTCGGATCTTCGTAGGTGGCCCAAGTATAGTACTCGATCTGCCCGGTCTCGGCGGCGCCATCGCGCGCCAGCAGCGGCAACGTCATCAGCCCCACACCGGCCGCGGCCGCGGCACGTGCAAACTGGCGGCGCGTCAGACGGCCCGCAGCCAGTCGGTCCAGCAGTTCATTCTTTTCCATGGCGAACTCCTCCCTATGACGGCTTTTTGATTCTTGTTTTCGCCGGTCCGATACGGGAGCGCCGCCCATGCCCGGATCCGACCTGAGCGCAAAATCCTATCGTCTTTTGCGCCGGCTTGAACAGGCCTTCGGCGGGCACCGTTCACCTGCGTCCGGAGTTGTCGGCAGCACCA
>NZ_JBOHKS010000010.1:0-6585 GCF_050729195.1 Hypericibacter sp. | reverse complement strand
GTCGAAGAGATCGCCGGTCTCACCGCCTTTCTCTGCGGCCCCGATGCCGCCTCCATCACCGGATCGGCCCTGCCCGTCGATGGCGGGTGGCTCGCCCATTGACATGCGTGGGACTTCCCCGAACGCGCAGGAGATCGCCATGGATGGCCATGTCACCGCAGAAGCCACCGCACCTCATCGCAAGGCGACGGATGCTCATGCCTTTCACGCCCATGGCCGGGAGCATCATCATGACGACCACAAGGCCGAACGGCAGATTATGCAGGCCGACAAGCTGGTGAATCTGGCCCTGCAGGGCGGCGGCGCTCACGGCGCCTTCACCTGGGGCGTGCTCGATCGGCTGCTGGAAGACGAACGCATCGGCTTCGACGGCATCAGCGCCACCTCCGCCGGGGCGATGAACGCCGTGGTGCTGGCCTATGGTCTTTCCGTGGGCGGCCGCGACGGCGCGAAGAAGGCCCTCGCCAGCTTCTGGCGGCGCGTCAGCCATGCCGCCGCCTTCGGGCCCCTGCAGCCGACCCCGCTCGACCGCATCCTGGGTAACCGCTCGCTCGAGGCGTCGCCGGCCTTCGTGCTGTTCGACCTGATGTCGCGGCTGTTCTCGCCCTATCAGCTCAACCCGCTCAACTACAATCCGCTGCGCCAAGTGCTGGAGCAGACCGTCGATTTCGACGCGATCCGCCGCGCCGAATGTCCGGTGAAGCTGTTTCTGTCCGCGGCCAATGTTCGCAGCGGCAAGGTCCGCGTGTTCGACAACATGGATATCACCGCCGATGCGGTGCTCGCCTCGAGCTGCCTGCCCTTCATGTTCCAGGCGGTCGAGGTCGATGGCGAGAGTTATTGGGACGGCGGCTATATGGGTAATCCGGCAATCTTTCCGCTGATCTACAACTGCGACAGCCCGGATGTGCTGGTGGTTCATATCAATCCGATCGAGCGCGAGGCACTGCCACGCAGCGCCACCGAGATCATGAATCGGATCAACGAGATCAGCTTCAATTCCTCGCTCATGCGCGAGATGCGCGCGATCAGCTTCGTCACCCGCCTGATCGACGAGAATGACGGGCTGGAAAGCCAGCTGCGCCGGATGATGATCCATTCGATCGCCGCCGACGACGTGATGGGAAAGCTCGGCGTCGCCTCGAAGCTGAACGCGGATTGGGAATTCCTCTCCGCCCTCAAGGAGACAGGCCGCGAACGCGCGGAGGCCTGGCTCGGCGAGAATTTCGATCGAATCGGCCGGGAATCCACGACCGATATCCGGGACCGCTATCTCTGAACGAAACAGGCCTTCATTGCCCAATATCACCCGTGCCGGCCCGATGAAACGACCGCTCAAAAGTTCCAAGGCCCGCGTCCGCCTTAATCGCCTGGGGCAGGAGCGCGAGGAAATCGTCGCCGCGATCCAGCGCGCCTATGACATCGACCGGCTCGATTGCGATCTGCCCGAGGTTCGACTGCCCCCGACCAGGCAGCGCAACTCCAAACTGACCAAGTCTAAACATTCCAAACGCCGCAAAGGAGACTGAGAATGGCCACGCAGATCATGGCAATGTCCGTTCG
This sequence comes from Hypericibacter sp., assembly GCF_050729195.1. Taxonomy (NCBI): domain Bacteria; kingdom Pseudomonadati; phylum Pseudomonadota; class Alphaproteobacteria; order Rhodospirillales; family Dongiaceae; genus Hypericibacter; species Hypericibacter sp. Next base: position 5,022 of record NZ_JBOHKS010000010.1, on the reverse strand, counting down.
ACCGGGTTTGGCGGAAAGATTGCATCGGGCGACCGACCTCGCCGGACGGATCCCCGTCTCGTTCCTGGCGTTGATCATGCGGATCGCGCTCGCTGCGATCTTCATCAAGTCGGGCATGACAAAGCTTGCCAATTTCGACATCACCATCTCGCTGTTCCAGGACGAATATATGGTCCCGCTGCTGCCGCCGGCCGTCGCCGCCGTGATGGCCACCATCACCGAGCTTGGCTGCGCCAGCCTGATCCTGGCGGGGCTTGGCACGCGGCTCGCGGTCCTGCCCTTGCTCGGCCTCACATTCGTGATCGAGGTCTTCGTCTATCCTGAGAACTGGGTCGAGCATCTGACCTGGGCCTCGATGTTGCTGTTTCTGGTGACCCAAGGTGCGGGTAAGCTGTCCTTCGACCATCTCATCCGGAAGGCCTTGGAGCGCCGCTGGGGTTATGCTGCATGAACGCACCCGTCGCCTTGGCGATGGCGTCGGAAGCGGGCGCCCTTGGGCGCCCGGCTTCTGGCTCAGCGCCCACTGGCGAACCTGCCACCATGGCTGGTGACCGTCATCGCGTAGTCATCCTGGGCGCGGGTTTCGGTGGCCTGTCGGCCGCCAAGGCCCTGGCCCAGGCGCCGGTCGACGTCACCGTGATCGATCGCCGCAACTATCATCTGTTTCAGCCCCTGCTCTATCAGGTGGCGACGGCCGCTCTCTCGCCCTCCGATATCGCCGCTCCCATCCGCGCTATCCTGCGCGGCCAGGCCAATTCCCGCGTGCTGCTGGGCCGGATCGAGGCCGTCGACCGCCAGGCGCGCGACGTGCTGCTTTCGGACGGACGGCGGATCCCGTTCGATACGCTCGTCGTCGCCACGGGCGCGCGCCATGCCTATTTCGGCCATGACGAATGGGAGCCGGTGGCGCCGGGCCTGAAGAAGATCGAGGACGCCATCGACATCCGCCGGCGGATCCTGCTCGCCTTCGAGAAAGCGGAGATGACGACCGACCCGGCGGCGCGCCAGCGTCTGTTGACCTTCGCCGTGATCGGCGCCGGCCCCACCGGCGTCGAGCTGGTCGGCGCCATCGCCGAGCTGGCCAAGATGGCCGTGGCCGCCGACTTCCGCGACATCGATCCGCGCCAGGCGCGCATCCTTCTGGTCGAGGCGGCCGACCGGGCGCTGACCTCGTTTCCCGAGCGCCTGTCCGCCAAAGCCAAGAAACAGCTCGAGCGGTTGGGCGTTGAGTTGCTGCTGGGCGCCAAGGTGACGCGCTGCGACGAGGCCGGCATCGAGATCGAGGATGGGACGGGGCGCCACTGCATTCCGGCCGCGACCGTGCTGTGGGCCGCCGGGGTCCAGGCCTCGCCGGCCGGAAAATGGCTCGGTGTGGAGGGCGACCGCGTCGGCCGCGTGCCGGTGACGCCCCATCTCCATCTGCCCGACGATCCGAATCTCTTCGTCATCGGCGACACGGCGCTGGTCATGGGTGCCGACGGCAAGCAACTGCCGGGCGTGGCGCCCGTCGCCAAGCAGGAGGGTGACTATGTCGCGCGGCTGGTCCGCCTGAGGCTGGCTGGCAAGAGGGTCAAGCCCTTCGCCTATCGCAACTATGGCAACCTCGCCACCATCGGCCGCAAGGCCGCGGTCGCCGATTTCGGCTGGATCCGATTGAGCGGCACGATCGCCTGGCTGCTCTGGGGCGTCGTGCACATCTTCTTCCTGATCGGCTTCCGCAACCGGATCTTCGTGCTGCTGAGCTGGCTCTGGGCCTATTTCTCGTTCCACCGCGGCTCGCGGCTGATCACCGGCTCGGACAACTGAGCCTAGCCTTCGGTCTCGCCGAGATAGGCGGCGACCTCGGCCGAGCGCGGCTCGGCGAAGAACGCATCCGTGGGCGCGACAATCCGGACCTGCCCGGACTGGATGAAGGCGACGCGGTCCGCGCCGTGATGTGCGTCCTCCGGCTGATGGCTGACGAAAAGCACGGTCAGGCCCCGCGCCCGCCGCAGCGCGCTTACCAGATCCAGCATCTCGCGCCGCAGCTTCGGGCCCAGCGCCGCGAAGGGCTCGTCCAACAGCAGCAGCGGCCGGTTGCGCACCAGAGCGCGGGCAAGCGCCGCCCGCTGCCGTTCGCCGCCGGAAAGCTGCTCGGGCTTGCGCTGGCCCAGCCCGGCGAGCCCGACCTCGGCCAGCGCCGCATCGACGCGAGCGCCGTCGCCATTCTTGAGCTTCAGCCCCGGATCGATCCCCAGCGCCACATTGTCGAAGACCGAGAGATGGGCGAAGAGATTGTGGTCCTGGAACACCATCGTCACCGGCCGCCGCGCCGGCGGCAGACCGTCGACGTCGATGCCCGAGAGTTTGATGCTGCCCGACAGCGGCGTCTCGAAGCCTGCGATCAGGTTGAGGAGCGTGCTCTTGCCGGCACCGCTGGGGCCGATGATCGCCAGGCTTTCGCCGGCTTCGACCGCGAGATCGAAGCGCATCAGCATCGCCTCATAGCGGAATGTCACGGCGCTCAGCTCAACGGCGAACATGGCCACCCACCATCTTGGCAATCGCGGCATAGGAGAGGAAATTCAACAGCAACAGGAGCGCCGCCGTCACCTTCGCGTCGGGCATGTGATAGGCGCCCATCTGCTGATAGAGCAGCAGCGGGAGCGTTTCCATGCCGTCCCGCCCGAAGAGGGCGATGGCCGACAGGTCGCCCAGCGCCAGGCTGAAGGCCAGCGCCAAGCAGAGCCCGAGGGGCTTGCGCAGTTTCGGCCAGTCGATGAGCCGCAGGCGGTTCCATCCGGACAGCCCGAGGGCCGCGCAGAGACGATCATCCTCGCGCGCGGCATCCGCGATGGCCTGAGACAATGTCCGGAGGCCGAAGGGCAGCGCCATGATCGCGTTCATCGCGATGACCAGCGCGTAGCTCACCCAGGCCTGATCCACGATCGGCCGGAACAGCAGAAACAGACCGGTGCCGAGCGCCAGCGGCGAAACCACGAGCCCGCCGACCGAGGCCGCCTGGAAGGCTCCGGACCAGCGCAGGGTCCGGCCGCCGCGCTGGCGGGTCGACATCGAGATCCCCAAAGCCAGGGCCGCACAAAACAGGCTCGCCAAGGCTGCGATGCCGAGACTGCGGAGCGCCCCTTGCTGCAGCCGTTCGTTCGACATCACCTCGCCGATCGATCCCAGGGCCCCCTCGATCAAGACCGTGATCAGCGGCAGGGCCACGAACAGAGCCGCGACCGCGATGACGATCGGATCGAGCATGCGCCCGAGCAGGCCCGACGCGTCCGGACGGCCGACCGTGGAGCGGAGCTTCGGCATCATGGGCATGTGGCGCTCGAAGACGCGGGTCAGGCCGAACAGGGCAGCGCCGATCGCCAATTGCAGCAGCGCCAGGGAGACGCCGCGGCCAAGATCGAAATCGAACCGCAAGGCCTGGTAGATCGCGACTTCCAAGGTGGTCGCGGCCGGCCCGCCTCCCAGCGCCAGGACCACCACGAAGCTGACGAAGCAGAGCAGGAACACCAGCAGCGCGATGGTGGGCAGTGTCTGGCGCAGCAGCGGCAGCTCGATGACCCGGAAGATCGCCCAGCTGTTCATGCCGAGCTGGGAAGCCAGCCGCCAGCTGTCCGCGGGCACGGCCTCGAACCGCGGCAGGAGCAGCGTCACCACCATCGGCATGTTGAAGAACACATGCGCAATCAGGATGCCCGCAAGGCCGTAGAGATAAAATTTTTGCGGAAGATCGAGCAGCGCGAGGCCCTGATTGAGCCAGCCCGTGACTCCGTAGATCGCCACCAGCCCGAAGATCGCGACGATGACGGGCGTCAGGAACGGCATCGCAAAGAGGAAGCGCAGCCATTCCCAGCCGGGAAAATTCGGCCGCCGCGCCAAGGCCCGTGCGACCGGGATCCCCAAGCCGACGCTCAGCAAGGTCGAGAGCGACGCCTGCCAGACCGTGAAACCGATGACATGGCGGATATAGCCGTCGCCGACGACCGCGCCCAGATCGATATCGGCCGCCGCCGTCAGCAACGCGACAAACGCTCCGCCGATCAGCAACGCGATGACCGCGAAGCTCGCGAGGCCGCCGATGAGGGGCAACGAAATCGCGTGATGGCGCATGGCGGTCATGGGCTCGTCGTCGCGTCGACGCCCCTCCCCCTACCCCCTCCCGCAAGGGGAGGGGACGAGGAAGACTCCGACACGCCTCTTCCTTCCATGGGGATGGGCAAGGAAAACGCGCAAGTCAGAGAAAAGTCCCAGCCCCCTCCCCTTGCGGGAGGGGGTAGAGGGAGGGGTTGCACGATGAATCTGGCGAGCGACACTACTGACTCATCGCCTTCAGCCATTCGTCGACCCAGGCCTTCCGTCCCTTGGCCGCCTCGTCGGCGGTGAAGAGCAGCGTCTGGTCCCTGGTCAGCGGCGTCGCGAATCCCTCCGGCAATCCTTCCGCCGGCGTCTTGACCGGATACATCCAGTTGGTCGTGGGGACCGCGGATTGGAATCCCGGCGTCAACATGAAGGCGAGGAATTTGTCGGCCAGCGCCGGATTGGGTGCATGGACGAGCTTCGCCGCGACCTCGATCTGAAGGTAGTTTCCTTCCGCGTAACTCGGCGCGGCGTATTTGTCCGTCTTCTCCTCGATCAGGTGATAGCTGGGCGAGGTGGTATAGCTCAGCACCAGCGCCGCCTCGCCCTTGAGGAACATGTCGTAGGCTTCGCTCCAGCCCTTGGTCACGGTCAGGATGCGCGGTTTCATGCTCGCCCAATAGTCGGGCGCCTTGTCGCCATAGACCTTGCGCACCCACATCAGGAGCCCCAGCCCCGGCGTGCTGGTGCGCGGGTCCTCGATCACGATCTTGTCCTTCGGATCGCCCTTGACCAGATCGGCCAGGCTCTGCGGCGGGTTGGCGAGCTTGGTCTTGTCATAGACGAAGGCGAACCAGCCATAATCGAAGGGCACGAACTGCTTGTCGGTCCAGGCGATCGGTAGATCGAGCTGGGACAGATCGAGGCCATGATCGGCGATGAGGC
>NZ_JBOHKS010000009.1:0-13704 GCF_050729195.1 Hypericibacter sp. | reverse complement strand
GAGGTTGCCCGTCATGAAGGACGACCGCGGCGAGGCGGCGAAGAGGATCGCTTCGGCAACCTCCTCGGGCTGCGCGACGCGGCGCAGCGCGGGGTAGGTCTCCCACACCTTGCGCGTCGCGGCGGGGTCGGGCGTGGCCTCGAGGCTCTGGCGCATCATGTCGGTCTCGATTGGGCCGGGGCAGACGCAGATCGCGCGTACGGCCGGCGCCAGCTCGATCGCGAGTGCCTTGGTCAGGCCGATGATGGCGCCCTTGGTGGCACAATAGGTCGAGATGCCGGGATAGCCCAGGATGCCCGCGTCGGAGCTGATATTGACGATGACGCCGCGCCGATCGCGCAAGGGCTCGAGCAAGGCCCGCGTGAGGATCCAGGGCGCCGTGACATTGATCGCGAAGCTGCGCTGCCAGAGCTTGAGATCGACCTCGGGGATGGCGCCCTCGAGGAACACGCCCGCATTGTTGACCAGCACATCGACGGTGCCCGCCTGTTGCGCCAGCTTGCGGCAAGCCGCGCGGTCGCTGAGATCGGCGGGGAAGCCCTGGACGCGGCCGGGATAATCCTTGGTGAGGGTGGTGACGGCGCGCGCCACGCCATTGCCGTCATGACCATGGACCACGACCTCGGCGCCGCGTTCGAGGAAGAGCCGCGCCGCGGCGAGGCCGAGGCCGCGCGTGGAGCCGGTGACGAGGATGCGCTTGCCGGAGAATTCCATGATGCCCCTCACTGCCTTCCGGCGCTGCTGCCGCCATCGATGGCCAGCGCCGCCCCGGTCATGAAGCCCGTTGCCGGCGAACCGACGCAGAGCACGAAATCGGCGATCTCCTCGGGCGAGGCCACCCGCCCCATCGGATGATAGGCATTGAAGCTACGGTAATAGGCGGCCGGGTCGGGGCTGTCGTTCGCGCAGTCCCGCAACAGCTCCGTGTCCATCGTGCCCGGGCAGATCGCATTGACCCGCACGCCCTCCTTGGCGAGCTCGAGCCCCAGCGCGCGGGTCATCGAGACCACGCCATGCTTGGCCGTCACATAGGCGACATTGTTGGCGATGGCATGCAGCCCCAGCTCGGAGGCGATATTGATGACGCTGCCCTTGGCGGCCTTGAGCGAGGGCAGGGCGGCCTTCACCGTGAAGAAGCTCGCCCGCAGGACCACGTCGAGATGCAGGTCCCAATGGGCGTCGTCGGTCTCATCGATCGGGCGCTCGATATTGACGGCGGCGTTGTTGACCAGGAGATCGAGCCGGCCGAAGCGCCGGACCGCCTGCTCGACCGCGGCTTCCGGTCCGCCTGGCTGGGCCAGGTCGGCGGGAGCGGCCGCGAGCCGATCGCCGCCCCCGAGCTTTGCGATCGCCGCATCGACGGCATCGGCCGTGCGGTCGTTGATCGCGACCGAGGCGCCGGCCTGGTGCAGGGCCCGCGCGATGGCGAGGCCGAGCCCGCGTCCGGCGCCGGTCACCAGCGCCGCCTTGCCTGAATAGTCGATCTGCATGGGTCTATCCTCGATAACGGCTGAGCCTCAGCGCCAGAATGGTCGAACCGATGCTGAGCGCCAAGAGCAAGGTGGCGATGGCGTTGATGGTCGGGTCGAGCGAGGTCCGGACCAGCCCCCAGACCAGGGTCGGGAGCGTGTTGCCGGCGCCGATGGTAAAGAAGGCGATGACGAAATCGTCGAGCGAGATCGAGAGGGCGATGAGGCCGGCGCCGACGATCGTGGGCTGGATGATCGGGAGCGTGATGGTGAAGAAGGCCTGGAGCGGCGAGGCGCCCAGGTCGCGCGCGCTGTCGACGGCGCTCCAGTCGAAGGTGGCAAGCCGCGCATAGAGGATCAGAACCACGAAGGGCTGGGCGATCACGACATGGCCCAGCACCACGGTCCAAAGGCCCAGCGGCACGTCGAGGAAGCGCACGAAATAGCTCATCAACGAGACGCCGATGATGAGGGCCGGCATCATCATCGGGATGCTGAGGACGTTGATGAGGATGCCCGCCTGCCGCGGCTTGAAGCGCGACAAAGCGAGGGCTGCCAGGGTGCCGGTGACGATGGCGAGGAGGGCCGCAGCGAATCCTACCAGCAGGCTGTTCTCGAGCGCGGGCCAGAAGGCGTCCTTGGCGAAGAGCTTGCGGTACCAGTCGAGGGTGAGGCCTGTGAGTGGCAGGCTGGTGAGGGCCGACTGGTTGAAGCTGAACAGCACCACCAGCAGGAGCGGCAGTGCCATGAAGCCTGAGATCAGGAGGATCAGGCCGCGCCAGACGAGATCCGAAACCTGCTGGGCCTTCATCATGGCCGCAGGCTCCGCCGGAAGCCGGCGCGCAGGACCAGCACGATCGCTAGCGACAGCAGCATGGCCGAGAAGGACATGGCGGACCCTTGCGGCCAGTTGAAGCCGAGCGAGAATTGCAGCTCGATGAAATGGCCCATCATCGCCGCCCCGCCGCCGACGAAGCGCGGCGTCACATAGTCGCCGGCGGAGATCAGGAAGGCGAGGGTGAAGGCGATCACGATCCCCTTCTCGCATTGCGGCAGGATCACGTCGCGCATCACCGCCCAGCGTTTGGCGCCGAGGTCGCGCGCCGCCTCGATGGTGGCGGGGTTGATGGCGCGCAAGTTTCCGTAGATCGGCAGGATGGCGAAGGGCAGCAGGAAATAGGTGAGGGTGATGATGACGGCATTGGTGTTGTAGAGCAGCGCATCGACCGGCTGATCCACCAGCCCCAGCTCCATCAGCGCCTGGTTGAGGATCCCGTCGCGCCCCAGGATGCTCTTCCAGGCATAGATCTTCACCAGATAGCCGCCGAAGAGGGTGATGAGGGCCAGGAACAGCAGCGGCCCCTCGAGCCTGCCGGCCTTGAAGCGCACCGCATAGGCGAAGCCGAAGGCCAGGAGCGTCGTGACCGCGGCGATCATGAGCGCCACCGCCATGGTGTTGGCCATGGAGTCCCAATATTGGGCCCAGGTCGCGACATAGTTCTTGAAGGTGAAGTCGGGGCGCAGGATGCGCGACTTGACCGACCAGAAGCTGATCACGAAGAAGAACAGCAACGGGGCGACGAACACGCCCGCATAAAGGAGACCGGCCGGCAGCAGGGGCCAATGCTTTCGTCCCATGGCCGGCCGGTCCCTCTTGTCGATCGAGGCGCCGCCGATCAGGCCTTGGAGAGGCGCTGATACTCGTTCAGGAAATCGTCATAGGTGGCGGTGTCGTCCTTCGATTCCGAAGGCGGCACCGGCTGCAGTCGCGCCTTCTTCATGAAACCATCGATGTCGGCGTAGTTGTAGGACTCCGCCAGCTCCTTCGGCAGCAGCTTCACCGTGTCGAGATTGGTGATGCCGGCACTCTGCTCGGTCGCGAAGACGAGCTGGGGCTGCGGCGACAGGATGTGGTTGATCATCTTGTAGGTGAGCTCGGGATGGGGCGCGTCCTTGGGGATGCAGAGGCAGTCCATGAACATGCCCGTGCCTTCCTTGGGGATCGTGTATTTGATGGTCTTGCCCTTGGCCTGGGTCCAGACCGCGACCGCTTCCCAGCCGATCGCCGAGACCGCCACCTCGTTGCGCGCGAAGGCGTCCGACATGTCGCCATAGGTGGCGAAGAAGGCGCGGGCATGGTTCTTCTTGATGTCGATCAGCTCGTCGATGACCTTGACCATCTCGGCCTTGGTCAGGATCGTGCCCATCGGCTTGCCGGTGACGACCGTGCCCCAGATCAGCAGATTGCCGAGCGGGTCGTCGACCATCGCGACCTTGCCCTTATATTCGGGCTTCTTGATGTCCAGCCAGCTGGTCGGCACCGCCGACACCGCCGCAGGGTCATACATCAGCGGCAGCGAGCCCCAGTTCCACGGCACGCCCTGCAGCTTGCCCTGGTAATGGATCGCGTCCTGCTTGATGAATTGCGGGATCAGCCTCGGCAGCGGCTCGATCTTGGATTCGTCGATCGGCTCCAGGAGCCCGCCCTCGGCCATGATCGGCAGGTAGCCGAAATACATGGTGATGATGTCGGTCTTGCCGATGCCGCCGGCCTGGAGCTTGGTGATGATCTCCTCGTTGGAGGAGATGAAGGTCGGCTGGAAATCGATGTCGTTGTCGGCGAGGAAGGTTCCGCTCTGGATCGGCGTCTCGTAGCCCTGCCAGCCCATCCAGGTCATGGTGGTCTTGGCCCAGGCCTCCTTCGGTGCGAGCGCGACGGCGCCCAGTCCCGCCACGGCGGCGGCGCCCACCCCCAGCGCGCGGCGGCGCGAGAGCGATGAACGCAGCGACAATTCCAGCATGGCCCGTTGCGACGCGGTGAGATCCTTCATGGTTGCGGCCTCCCAGCCTTCCCTGTTGTGTCTGCGCCCCGATGCCCGAGCGGTTGACCGCCTTATTGGCTTCCGGAATTTCATCCCAGGGGCTTCACCCCGAGCCGTGAAATGTTTCCGAAATACTGGACGCGATTGCAGGCTATTGGAGCATAGCGGGCGCCTCCGAGACAACGGGCCAGATGGCGAAGCCCGGATGTCGGTCCAGCGAGGCTTTGGGGAGGCCGCGGTGAGGCGGAAGGTCTCGAGCGGGGAGAGTGCCCGACGCTATCCCGCGGATTTGGCGAAGTGCAGCACGCGGGCCTGCTGCTGACGCTGCTCTTCGAATTCCTTGCGATAGAGTCCCCGAGGCTGCTCGTAATAGCCCACGCGGGCCAGTTGATAGACACCAGCCTTCTTCAGGTCGGCGAGGCTCTCCGCCATCTTGAGGGCCAGCAGATTGGGATTGACGATCGTCACCTCCGGCTTCGCCTTCTGCGTCATCAGATAGCGCTGATAGCAGGCCGCGACGATGGTGCAGCCCATGATGATGGTCTCGGCGCGCGTCTCGGCGAGCACCTGCTTGGAGACGGCGATGGTGTCGAGCGCCACCTGCTCGGGGTTCTTGATCATGTCCTTGACCCACCAATTGACGCAGCGCACGCCGCGGCAATTCCCGCCGAGCCCGTAGCTGCGAACCATATCCTCGAGATAGGGCACCGCCTTGTGATGGTCGGTGACGACGGTGTAGCTGTGGCCGAAATAACCCGCCATCTGCATCGAGGCCTCGAGCGGCCCGATCACGGGAATGTCGACCAGCTCGCGCGCGACCCGCACGCCGGGATCGTAGCAGCAGCCCACCACGACTGCGTCGAAACCGGCGGCCTCCGACTGCATCACTTTCTCGAAGACCGCCGTCTCCATCAGATGCTTGTTGTAATAATAGTCGATGTTGGGCGGGCAGTTATCGAGGCTGCTGATCACCAGCTCCGTGCCTTCGCCGGCATAGGCCATCAAGGTTTCGGTGATGATCGAGTCATAGACCGAGGTGCCGAACGGATTGATGAACTCGATTCTGCGGCTCATGGCGGTTCTCTCCCTTGCGGCGGCTGTTTGCGGCCGTCTCTACCAGCGCCCATGCGATTCGCGATTGACCCGCAACGCCGGGCGGTCGAGGCGGAATTGTGCGAGATCGAAATCCGTCGTCTCGCCGGACAGGTGCTGGGCGATCATCTTGCCCGAGAGCGGGCCGGCAAGATTGCCGAAGACATGGCCGGCATTGATGATCAGTCCCTCGATTCCGGGGGTGGGGTCGAGGACCGGCAGGGCGTCGGGGGTCTCGGGCAGGAGCCCGGCATAAACCCGCTCGATGGCGAGATCGCGGATCGCCGGCAGGTTCTCCGCCAGCACGGCCAGCGTGAGCGCGATGCCCGCCACCGTCGGACGGTCGTCGAGGCCCGGGAAATCCATCGGGCAGCCGAGGCGGATCCGTCCGTCCTTCTTCTGGGCCGCCAGCTCGAGAAACTCGAGGCCCGGGAACTGGCGCTCGATCGGATGCCAGGCGCCCTCGTCGCTGTAGTCGGGCAGTTCGCGGATATAGGCATATTGCTTCACCGCCGTGGGTCCGTAGAGGAGGGGCTCGAAGCGGAACGGCGCGGGCTCGGTCTCGACCACCTGCAGGCGCATGGCCGAGATCGGCAGCGCCATGCCGAGCGGCTCCAGCAGCTTGGGCGACCAGGCGCCCGCCGCGAGGATGACCTTGCCCGCGGGGATCGTTTCTCCCCCGGCGGTCACCACGCCGACGCAGCGCTGGCCTTCGATCGCAAGCCTGGCGATCCGGCAGTTCGATCGGAGCTCGGCGCCCTGCCGCTTCGCGGCGGCCACCAGCGCGTCGACCAGCTTGGCCGTGTTCTGATGCGCGTCGAGGGGATTCCAGCTGGCGCCCAGGACCTTCTCGGAGAGGATCGGGCAATGTTCCCGCGCGGACTTGCCGTCGATCAGTTCCATGGGCAGGCCCGCAGCCCGCCGCTCGGCGACGAAGGCCCGGAACAGCGGCAGCTGGCGTTCGTCGGTGAAATAGATCATGCCGCCGCTCGGCCGCATCTCGAAATCGTCGAGCTCCTCGCGCAGTTCGTCGGCAAGCCGGCGACCCGCGAGCCCTAACGCCATCTGGATGCCGGCCTTTCGCGTGTGCAGCCATTGGAAGCCGGGGTTGCGTCCCGAGGCGCCCCAGGCCGGCGCCTCGCCTTCGACCAGCAGAACGCGAAAGCGCTTCCTGGCCAGGAAATAAGCCGTCGCGGCGCCGACGATGCCGGCACCCAGCACGATGACGTCGTGGGCTTGACCCCCCGGAGCGTTCATTTGCTCGGACCCTCGAACCAGTTCTTCAGATGGAATTCGCTGCGCGTATCGATGCAGAGGCGCTTCCAGGAGAGATATTCCTCGACGCCCGCCATCCCCAGTTCCCGGCCCAGGCCGGAATGATGCCGGCCGCCGAAAGAGGTCTCCACATGCCGGATGTAATGGGTGTTGATCCAGACATCGGCCACGTCGAGGCGCCGCGCGAGCCGAAGCGCGCGGTTGATGTCCTGCGACCAGACCGACCCGCCAAGGCCGTAAGGCGTGTTGTTGGCGATGGCCAGCGCCTGGGCCTCGTCCGCGAAAGGATGGATCACGAGCACCGGGCCGAACACTTCCTCCCGCGCCACGCGCCCGTCCACCGGACCGCCGACCAGCACCGTCGGCGGCAGAAACAGCGACGATTGATCCGCCGGCACGCCGCCGATGACGGCCCGGGCGCCCTCGGCGATTCCGAGCCGGATATAGGAGACCGCCTTGTCGTACTGCTTGCGCGACGCCATCGGCCCCACCAGCATGGTGGGATCGAGCGGATCGCCCATCGGCAGTTTGCGCGAGCGCTCGACGATTCCCTCCACCACCCGGTCGTGAAGGCGCCGGTCCACCACGAGGCGGGTGCAGGCGGTGCAGGACTGGCCGCCATACATGAAGGCGCCGTAGGTAACGGCGTCCAGGCAGCGCTCGAGATCGGCATCCTCGGTGATGATGGCCGGGAACTTGCCGCCGCATTCCAGCGACACCTTGGCCAGGCGCCTGGCCGCGCGCTCCATAATGCGCATGCCCGTCGCCGTGCTGCCGGTGAAGGAGATCTTGTCGACGCCCGGATGATCGACCAGCGCATCGCCCGTGGGCTGGCCGGGACCGCTCAGCAGATTCACGACCCCTGGCGGAAAGGCGCCGCTGTCATGGACCGCCTCGATCAGGGCCGCCGTCGAGGCCGGCGTGATCTCGGAGGATTTGACGATGGCGGTGCAGCCGGCGGCCAGGGCGGCGCCCAGCTTGCGCACCGCGAGATCGACCGGATCGTTCCAGGGGATGATGAGCGCCGCGACCCCGGCGGGCTCGGGCAGCACCATGTCCCAGATCTCCGGGACCGTCGAGCCGGTCACGCTGCCTTCTAGGAAGCGCGCGGCGCCGGCGAAATAGCGCAGCTTGTCGACGGCGCCCTCGACCTCGCGCGCCATGTTGACCCTGACGGGCTTTCCCATCTCGCGCGCGATCAGCTCGCTGATCGGGGCCGAGCGCGACTCCAGCATGTCGGCGAGCTTCAACAGGGCCGCGGCGCGGACCGAGCCCTTGGTCCAGCGCCAGCCGCCCTCGTTGAAGGCGCGCCGTGCCGCCGCCACGCTGGCGGCAACGGCCGCGGCGTCGCTCACCGGGGCGCGGGCGACCTTGGCGCCCGTGGTCGGATTGAAGCTCTCGAAGGACGGCCCGTCGAAGCCGACCCATTGGCCGTCGATGTAATTCTTGACCTCGATCACCGGGCTGTTCCTCTGGAATCGCGAATGGCGCCGGCCGCTGTGTCGATGCCGGTGTGAAGTTCGGCCTCGCCAATGATCAGCGCCGGCGACAATTTGATGACACTGTCGTCATAGCCGCTGCGCCCGACGATGACGCCGCGCTCGCGCGCCAGCTTCACGGCGCGCGCGGCCCAGGCGGCATCGGCGAGCTCGGCCGCATACCACAGGCCTTGGCCACGGACCTCCCGCACGCCCTCGACATCCGCAAGCGCCGCCCTGAAGCGCGCGAGGCCTGCCGGTCCGATCGAAGCCGCGCGGCCTGGCAGTTGCTCGTCGTGCATGACGCCCATGGCGGCGACCGCGGCCGCCAGGTTGAGATTATTGACCAGGAAGGTGGAGGTATAGGAATCGGGGGGCCAGGTCATCGCATCGGCGCGCCCCATCACCGCGGCCGTCGCCAGGCCGCCGCCGATGCCCTTGCCGACCGTCATCAGATCGGGCGTCACGCCGCTATGCTCGATGGCCCAGAAGCGGCCGGTCCGCCCGCAGCCGGATTGGATCTCATCGACGATCAGCAACGCGCCTTCGCGATCGCAGAAGGCGCGCAGGCGCGGGAAGAAATCCGCCGGCGGGATCACCACGCCGCCATTGCCCTGGATCGGCTCCAGGATCACCGCCGCGAGGGGACGCTTACCGGGTCCGGGCAGATCCTCGAGCGCGCGCATCGTCAGATCGGTGGCGGCGTCACCATGGCGGAGCGGGTAGGGGAAGGGAACGAAGGGGCCGCCGGCGGGAATCCCCAGCGCGTCGCGATAGCGCGCCTTGCCGGCGAAGCCCGCCGTGCCGACCGATCGCCCGAAATAGCTGCCGGCGAAGCTCACGATGACGCCCTCGGGTCGCCGGGTTCGCGCCAGGAGCAGCGCCATCTCATTGGCCATGGCGCCGGTTACCGCCGGCAGGAAGCGATCGAGACCCGGGGGCGCGATGCTGGCGAGCGCCTCGTAGAACTCGGCCCTGACCCGGGAGGGATGCGCCGAGGGGCAATGCATCAGCGTCGTCGCCTGGCGCTGGATCGCCTCCACCACCCGGGGATGGCTGTAGCCGGTCGCGGCGACCGCGAAGCCGCCATAAAGATCGAGATAGCGCCAGCCGTCGGCGTCCTCGACATAGCAGCCCTCGGCCTTCTCCCAGACGAAGGGCGGATCCTCGGAGAAGGTCCGGAGCCCGCCGCCCTCGAGCTTGCGCAGGCGCGCGACGATGTCGCTGGCGCGGCTCACACCAGGATCCTGCCGTTTTCGGCGATGACCTCGCCGTCGACCTCGATGCGCACGTTCAGGATCATGCCGTCGAGATGGACGTCGCTGGTGACCTTGCCGCCATAGCCGGCGGCGGAATCGCCCAGCGCCATATGCGCCGTGCCCAGCTTCTTCTTGACCTCGGTGATGCCGCCGATCAGCCGCGACATCGGATTGATGCCGATGCCGAGCTCGGCGATGTTGCGCGCGTTCTTGACGCCTTCGATATGGGCTTCCAGCGCCAGGGCTTCGACGCCGCCTTCGAAGCGCACGGCTTCGCCCTTCTCGACGATCCAGGTGATCGGCTGGGCCAGCCGGCCGATATCGGTCATCACATGCTCGATCACCACGCGTCCCTCGGTGGTGCCCTCCAGAGGCGGCAGGGAAACCTCGCCGCCGGGATAGGCCGACACCTCGCCGCGGTTGCGGCAGACGCCGGTCAGCCAGCCGACCGGCTTGCGGCCCTCGATGACCATTTCGACGTCGGTGCCCGCAGGTGAGGTGACATGGGCCCGCTTGCCGCGCGCGAGCCGGTCGCGCAGCCGCTCCGCCAGCTTCCGCAACTCGAGGAAATCGGCGGTCATGGCGCCGTTCATCCAGCCGTCTTCCTCGAAAGGCGCGTTGAAGACGCCGCGCGCGCCGGCGAGCTTGGCCAGGTTCTTCGCTTCGATGTGATACATCGACCGGCTCGCGGCGGCGATCACCACGTCGGCCTTGACCATGGCCGCGGTGATCGGTTCCGGCGGCTCCATGCCGCTCTTCGCCCGAGGCGTCATCATGACGACAACCGGATCGGCGCCGATGCTGTGGGCGGCGGCGGCGAGCATCTCCGGGATCGAGGGGCTCGTCCGGGTGTCGACCACGATCACCACCTTTTCCCCGGGCTTCGTCCCCATGTAGTCGGCGATGACGCGATAGGCGGTGCGGGCGACTTCGACGGTCTTCGACAAAGCATGTCTCCTCAAGGGGCAGCCGAGGCGCCGCTAGGCAAGGGCGCTGAAGTCTGATATTATAAATCATATCAAATATACGATTTCAAGCGATGAACCAGAGCCTGCCGGAAAACCGCCCCTCGACCGCCGCAGCCACCGCCCTGGCCGCGGGTCGTCTGGCGCTGGCCGAAAGCTTCCGTCTGCACCGGCCGCGCGGCGCCTTCTGCCATGCGGGCTGGTGCCAGCAATGCCGGGTCACGCTGCCCGACGGCCGCATCGCGCTCGCCTGCCGCACGGCCGTGCTGCCACGTCCGCTCCGGTCTGGTTGGCGGCAGTTGCTCGGACGTTGCGCCGACCGGCTTCCGCCCTGGTTCTATGAAAGCCGACTCCTACGGCCGCGCGCGTTGCGCCAGTTCTATCTCGAGCGCCTGCGCCATCTCTCCGCGGCCCCGGCGCTGCCGCGGACACCGGCGCCCGTTGCCGGCCGCTGGCATGAGCGAAGCTGCGAGGTGCTGGTGGTGGGCGGCGGTCTTGCCGGTCTGGCGGCGGCGCGGGCCCAGCGCGCAGCCGGTCGCGATGTGCTGCTGGTGGAAGCGGAGGCCGGCCTCGGCGGACGGGCTCGTTTCCAGCCGGCGATGATGGAAGCGCTGGCAAAGGCTGTGCCCGATGAAGGCCCGCATCTGCTCGAGACGCTCTGCGTCGGCCTCTATGAGCAAGCGCGGCAGGCGCTGCTGATCGGTCCCGACGGTCCGACGCTTCTCGCGTTTCGGGAGCTTGTCGTCGCGACCGGCGCCTATGACCGGCTCCCGGGCTTTGCCGGCAACGATCTTCCGGGAATCATCGGTCTTCGCGCCTTCGAGCGTCTGGTCGCCACGGACTCCATCCCGCGAACCTGGCGCGTCGGCCTCGTCGCCGACATCGCGCATGCGGTTGCGGCGTTGGCGACCGGCGCCCGCTTCGCATGGGTTGCCGGTCCGGGCGATCTGCCGCGAACGCAGGGCCCGAGCTTTCCGCGAGCGACCTTGCTGGCCGCTGAAGGACGGGGCGCCGTCGCCGCCGTGCGGCTCGATCCGGGCGGCCGGCAGCCCTGCGATCTTCTCGTCATCGGCTTCAGCCAGCCGAGCTACGAGCTGCAGATGCAGGCCGGCCAGCAAGCGATGCTCGCCGGCTCGCCGTCGGTGGTGCTGACCGTCGGCGACGCCGTCATCCCGATGACCGTCGTCGGCGACGCCGCCCTGAAGCCGTCGTCGTCCGCGCGCCTCGCCGCGGCATCTTCGTCGCGCGCGTTCCTTTGCCTCTGCGAGGATGTGCGCCGGCGCGATGCCGAGGCCGCCATCGCCGACGGCTTTGCCGACGTCGAATTGCTGAAGCGTCGGACCGGCGCCGGCACCGGCCCTTGCCAGGGGAAGCTCTGCCATGGCGAGATGCTCGCCTGTCTTGCCGAGGCGGGCCGGCCCGTGGCGCTGCCGACCGTGCGTCCCCTGCTGCGGCCGGTGACCCTGGCCGAGCTGGCCGCGAGCGAGGAGCGGTCATGACCGTCCGGGCCGACATCGTCATCGTCGGCGGCGGCGTCACGGGCTTGGCGCTGGCGGTGGAGCTCGCGCGGCTGGGCCGTCGCGACATCCTGGTGCTGGAGCGCAGCTTCACCGGCGCCGGGGGCTCGGGTCGCAATGTCGGCCGCATCCGGGCCATGCAGCTGACCGAAGAGCTCGCCCGATTCGCCATCGCCGCCCAGGCCAAGCATGCCGCCCTGGCCGACGAGCTTGGCGCCAACACGCTTTTCTGGCGCGCCGGCTATGGCTGGGTCCTCTATGAGGAGGAGGAAGTGTTGCGCATGGCGGAGGTGCGCAACATGCTGCGCGGTCTCGGCCTGAAGCCGAGGCTGCTCGGCTCCGCCGAGACGCTGCGCCAGCTGCCGGTTCTCGAAGGCGGCGAGCGGCCGGCGGGGTCCCTGATGCATGACGATGCCATCGTCCATCACGATGCCGTGCTCTATGCCTATCGCGCCGCCGCCAGGCAGCGTGGCGTGCGGCTCATGGAGCGGACCGAGGTGCTGGAGGTCCTGCGGCAGGGCGACGAGGTCGCCGGGGTCCGCACCGCCGCGGGCGAGATCCGCGCCAGGACGGTCGTCAACGCGGCGGGCGGCTGGTCCGGCCGGTTCTCTTCTTTGGCGGGGGTTCGGATTCCCAACACCCCGCTGCGCCGCGAGGCGCTGGTGACCGAGGCCGCCCAGCCCTTCATGCAGGCCGCCATCACCTTCTATCGGCCGCAGGAGGGCTGGTTCAACCAGACGCTGCGTGGCGAGCTCGTGGCCGGCTGCCTGGCGCCGGCGGAGGAGCCGGGCGTCAACCTCGCCGCCACCGCGCGTTCCCTCGGACGCACGGCCCGGACCATTCTCGCCAAGGCACCGCGCCTCGGCCATCTTCGGGTGGTGCGGCAATGGGCGGGCGTGTACGACATGACGCCGGATCGCAAGCCGCTGGTCGGGCCCGTGGCGCGTCTCAAGGGTTTCGTCCAAGCCAATGGCTGCAACGGTCGCGGCTTCCTCCTGGCACCGCTGCTCGGCGAGCTTCTCGCTCGCTGGCTCCATGACGGCGAACGGCCGGCCCTGCTGGCCGGCTTCGACGCCAATCGGTTCGAGGGCCGCGAGGATATGAAGGTCGAGGCCGGAGATTACTATGCCGGATATGCGGCGGGAGGTAAGCGATGAACGATCTTGCCAGGCGGCCCTTCGCCACCAAGAGCGAATGGGTCTATGAGCAGCTTCGCCAGCGGATCCTCGCCGGCAGCTACAAGCCCGACGACCGGCTGCGCCTGACCGAGCTCGCGCGCGAGTTCGAGATGAGCGAGATGCCGGTGCGCGAGGCCCTGCGCATGCTGCAGCGCGACGGCCTCATCGAGATGCACAGCCATCGCGGCGCTTCCGTCGCCAACCTCTCCTGGGCCCGGGCCGCCGAGATCGTCTCGGTGCGCATGCATCTCGAGGTGCTGGCGATGCGCGAGGCGGCGCCGGGCCATGACAAGGCCTCCCTGGCCGAGCTCGGCAAGATCCTGGACCGCATGGACCGCGATCTCGCGGCGGGCTCGGCCGCGCGCTTCAGCACCGGCAATCGCGAGTTCCACCGCCGCCTCTACGAGCCCGGTACCAATGCGGTGCTGAAGGAGGAGATCGCCGATCTCTGGGACCGCGTCTGGCGTGCCCGGGCTCAATCCATCTTCGAGGTCGATCGCGCCCGCATGGGGGCCGCGCAGATCGAGCATCGGGCCATCCTGGCCGCGCTCGCCAGGAACGATCCCGACGCGGCCGTCCTCGCTGCCAGCCGTCATCGCGACCGCACGCTGCAGTCCTGGGACAACATCGTCCGGGCCCAGGCCAGGGC
>NZ_JBOHKS010000008.1:0-19316 GCF_050729195.1 Hypericibacter sp. | reverse complement strand
CCGCCGACATCAGGCTCGCCGCCCGCTGCCTCGAGCGCGGCGCGCGGGTGTTGGGTCCCACCGGCAAGCCTTTCACCGAGAGCGGCATCGGCATGGCGCTGGCGATGCGCGACCTCAACGAATATTTACGCGACAGCGGCGAGATCCGCGGCGGCGGGCCCAGCTTCTCGAAGAAGGATCGCTCGCGCTTCCTCGAGGCGCTGGATCAGACGATCCAGTCCCTCAAGCGCGAGCAGCAAAAGAGCCCCGGTCCGTAAGCCCCAGCCCGCAACGCGCTATTTCAGGCAGACCGCCTCGATATTGTTGCCGTCGGGGTCGATCATGAAAGCCGCGTAATAGGTCGGGCTGTAGTCGGGGCGTGGGCCCGGCTTGCCATTGTCGCGGCCGCCGGCCTTCATGCCTTCCTTGTAGAAACGATCGACCGCGGCGTGATCGGCCGCGCTAAGGGCGACGTGCGTGCCGCCGCTTTTTCCGCTGTCGGCCCGCTGGAGCCACAAGGCCGGCGCATCGGGCGGTCCGAAGCCGGCGCCCGACGCGTCTTGCGAGACGAGGCCGTAACCCAGCGGCGTCAATGCTGCCTTGTAGAAACGGGCGCTGGCCTCGACGTCCTTCACCTTCAATCCGACATGGTCATACATGATGTCCTCCATCGATGGAGGATCATTCTAGAAGGCTCGCCGTCATCCGTTCTTGGAGAAACTTGCGATCGCCCTTCGCCGCCTTGCGGAACCGGCGCGGCGAGAAGCCGGCCGCGCGATGGAAGCTGCGCACGAAGTTCGAGAGGTCGGCGAACCCGACCTCATAGGCGATCTCGGTGATCGGGCGCGAGCCCTCCACCAGCAGCCTCGCGGCGCGGCGCAGCCGCGACCGGACCAGATATTGATGCGGCGTCACGCCCAGCACGCGGCGGAACAGCCGCAGGAAATGGAACGCGCTCAAGCCCGCTTCGGCGGCCGCATCGTCGAGGTCGATCGCTTCATGCGCATGCGCCTCGATCCAGAGCGCCGCCTCGACGGCGCGACGGCGGTCGCGTGGGCTCGCCTGTGGCGAAGCGGGACTTTGCCCGGAAACGATCGCGGCCGCCCGGCCCACCAGCGCCATGCCGGCTTCGGCGAGGCCCACATCGCTGCGGCCCTCGGCGGCGGCCTGCGCCACCTCGCCCAGCAGCATCAGCTCGGGCAAGGGCGGCAGGGCGCCCAGATGCCAGAGGCCGGCCCCGGCCGGCGCCATCGCTTCGACCAGCGCCGGCGCCAGATCGAAGGCCAGGCATTCGTCGCCATGCACATGATCGTGGGTGCAGACATATTCGACGCCGGGGCGGCCGATCAGGATCGAGCCAGCGATCAGCTCATGCGAGCGGCCGCGCGCGCGATAGCCGAAGCTGCCTTTGCGCAAGTAAGCGACGCTATAGCCGCCATGGCATTCGGCGAAGGGCCGATCGCCCGGGCCCGCCGTGCAACGATAGTCGATGGCCCCGATCGAGGGGCCCTGCAGCAGGGTTTTGATCAGCATGGCGAGGGAATTCTAGCGCCGCCGTGCGGGCCGCGCCATCGCCGGCAGGCTGTCGAACAGCGTGGGGGCGCTCCCCAGCTTCGCGCCCTCGATGGTGAGCATGCGCAGCTTGGTCTCGACGCCGCCATTGGCCGAGAAGCCGCCGACCTTGCCATTGGCGCCCATCACCCGATGACAGGGCACGATGATCGCGAAGGGATTCTGGCCGAGCGCCTGCCCGACATCGCGCGCCAGCAGGCGGTCGCCGAGCTCGGTCGCGATCTCGCCATAGCTGCGGGTCCGGCCCGGCGGGATCCGGCGCGCGACTTCATAGACCTGGCGGTTGAAGTCCGGCACCGCTGCCATGTCGAGGGCGATATCGGTCAGATCGTTCGCCTCGCCCTCGAGCAGCGCCACGATCGCCGCGATCGCCTGCAGGATCTCCGGTGGCGCTGCCGCGGCTTCCTCGAGACCCGGATGACGCCGGCGCAGCCGCGCGCGGGTGGCCCCGTCGTTCGCTTCGGGCAGCTGCAACGCCACGACGCCCTGTGGACTCCAGGCGATGGCGCAACGGCCGATGGCCGTGTCGAACAGGATATAGCTCTGCCTCGTCATGATGGCCGCCAGTCTAGCGCCGGCGCCTGATCCGGACTTGCCGAATCTTGCTAATCGGCCGCGGGCAACCGCAGGGCCAGGATGAAAGCCGCGGAGGCCGCCAGCGCCGCCACCGTGCGGACATGGTTCCAGTTCGTCCATTCGGCGACATAGCGGATCCAGAGCGACCCGGCCTCGCCGCTGTTCGGATCGAGGCCCGCCAGCGCATCGTTGCGCGGCACATTGAAGACCATCGTCACCAGCACCGTGCCGACCAGATAAAGCAGCCCGCCGCCCAGCAGATAGATCGCGCGCGGCTCGCCCCAGCCCGCGATCGCGGCCACCCCGAGCGCCAGGCAGGCGAGCGCCGTGCCGAACATCGCGCCCATGAAAAGGGGGTTGATCACCACGATATTGATCGACTGCATCGCGGCGATGCCCTGCGCCGCCGGCAGCCGCGCCAGCGCGCCCATGACGAAGGTCGAAAAGGCGAAGAAGGTGCCGGCGACCAGGCCGGAACCGAGGGCCGAGAGGAAGATCAGGCCCGTGATCAGCCGGTCGGTCATGGGTGTCTCCAGATATGAGGAAATCTCACATTTACAAATGTGATAAACTCTCATATTTTGAGAGTCAAGTGACGTCGCTTCGCTGGTTCTAAGAATCCGCGAAGCGACGTCACCCCGGGCCCGGGGGCCGGAGTGACTAAAGAGGGGGATCGAAAGGCTCGCATGTCGTCTGCCGCTCCCATCGCAGAACCCTCCCCTCTCCGCCGCGCGCCCACGCAGCAGCGGAGCCGCGCGCGGGTGGAGCGGATCCTCGCCGCCGCGACCGAGCTCATCGCGGCGCAAGGCAGCGACGCGATGCGCATGGGGGAGCTGGCCGAGAAGGCCGGCATCTCGATCGGCTCGCTCTATCAATATTTCCCGGACAAGGGTGCCATCATCCGCAGGCTGGCCGAGCGCTACAACACGCAAGGCCGCGCTTGCATCGAGGCGGGCCTCGCAGACGTGCGCGACATCGCGAGTTTCCGCACCGCCTTCGGCGGGCTGATCGACACCTACTACGCGATCTTCCTGGCCGAGCCGGTGATGCGCGACATCTGGTCGGGGACGCAGGCCGACAAGGGCTTGCGCGACATCGAGCTTGCGGACAGCCGTGCCAATGGCGCGGTGCTGGCGGCGACATTGGCGCGGCTCGATCCCGGCGCCGATCGCGAGCAGCTCGACTCCAAAGCCTTCCTCGTCATGCAGCTCGGCGAAGCGACCATGCGCCTCGCCATCTCCGTCGAGCGCGCCGAAGGCGACCGGCTGGTGGCGAGCTACAAGCGAATGGTCATGCGGGAGCTCGCTCCTGGCTAGGGAGAAAATCCTGTATAATCACGTCAATCGAAGAACGGGCGGGAGAGGTCATCCTCGATAATGACGAGAGCCGGATCGCGCCCGGCCAGTGCCGTCAGGCCGCCCAAAGGACAAGCCCGCGACCATGTTTCCTCCTGAGCGCATCGTCTGCCTGACCGAGGAGACCGTGGAGACGCTCTATCTCCTCGGCGAGCAGGACCGCATCGTCGGCATTTCCGGCTATGTCGTGCGCCCGCCCGAGGCGCGACGCGACAAGCCGCGCGTCTCCGCCTTCACCTCGGCGAAGATCGACAAGATCCTGGTGCTGAAGCCGGACCTGGTGCTGACCTTCTCCGACCTCCAGGCGGAGATCGCCGCCGAGCTCATCAGGCGGGGCGTCGCGGTCCATGGCTTCAACCAGCGCAACGTCGCCGGGATCCTCACCATGATCCGCATGCTGGGCGCGATGGTGGGCGCCGCCGACAAGGCCAACCGGCTGGCCGACACGCTGACCGAGCGGCTCGCGGCCATCCAGCGCGAAGGCGAGCGCAGTCTCTCGCGGCCACGCGTCTATTTCGAGGAATGGGACGAGCCGATGATCTCCGGCATCGGCTGGGTCTCGGAGCTGATCGGCATCGCGGGCGGCGTCGATGTCTTCGCCGATCGCGCGCGGAAGGCCGCTGCCAAGGATCGCATCGTCACCTCGGATGCTGTCATCGCCGCGGCGCCCGACATCATCCTTGCCTCCTGGTGCGGCAAGAAGGTCGCAAAGGCGAAGATCAGGGAACGGCCGGGTTGGAACACGATCCCCGCTATCGCCGGGGGCCGCATCCACGAGATCAAATCCTCGATCATCCTGCAGCCGGGTCCGGCGGCCCTGACCGACGGAATCGACGCGATCCTGGCGGCCCTGCGGCGTCCCTCCTGACAGGGAACCGGATCGAAACCTCTGCCGCTGCTCGGCCCGATCGTAGTAGTCTTAAGGGCAGGGGTTGCCTCTCATCCGAGACGGGACATCGCGATGTCGGACATTTCCGCCGGCAGTTGCTGGCGCGGCGTCATGCTTGGGCTTGGCTTGGCGGGCCTCGTTACCATCGGCGTACGCGCCGACGACGTGGCGCTCAATCAGCAGAACCAGCAGATTCAGCAGGTCCTCGAATCGCGATGCCTGCAGCAGGGCAAGCTCGGCCAGACACCCGACCAGGTGAAAGCCAATTGCGGATGCCTGGCGAAGGTCGGCACGAAGCATCTGCAGCCGGCCTGGCGCAAGGCGCTCCTCGAGGGAAGCTCCGAGCAGGGCATCGGACCGCCGATGGATGATCAGGTCCAGTTCCAGATCGACGCGTTGCGGACCTGTCCCGCGATCGCGCCCTATCAGCCGGGGGCCTCGAGCCAGTAAGGTCCCGTCCGCCAGCCGCCGCGGGCTGCGCGCCCCGCGAACAGGCTTGCTGCAGCTGACCGCCCAAGCCCTGGGTTGCTGCTCACTCCGGAATCGGGATCGCCGATGAGAACACATCGTCGGGATCGTATCGCCGCTTGAGCTCCCGCAACCGGGAGCCATTGGCCCCATAGGCGGCGGCCAGCTGCTCGCGATTCTCGGCCGTGAGGAAATTGGGATAGCCGCCCGGCAAGGCCAGGGGCGCCAGGTTCGACGAGAGATCCTGGGCCCATTGCCGGTGCCGGGCGCCGTCTTCGGCGTCCGCAGGCTCCCAGGCGGCGATGATCTCGATCATGTAATGCGCGCGCCGTTCCCCGAACGCCGTGGCGCCCGGCGGAATCCGGGTGCCGGCCCCGTGGAAGTGATGCAGGGCGATGAGCGTATGGGGCGAGGTCCGCGCCGCGCCCGCCGCGACCACCAACCCCACGACGTCCGGCGTGAGATCGGCCAGCCAATGCGTGCGCAGAGCGTAGTGGCGGCCATTCACGATATGCGTGTCATAGAGCGCGAGAAGGTCGGACGGACTCATGGGGCCGATCCGGCTCACGATCGGCGTGCCGAGGCAGGTCAATCGATCCATGATCTCCCCGCCCATCCCGGGCTCGCCGCTCCAGATCGGCCCGAGAAAGACCAGCGGGCTGCCGTCTGGTGCTGGAACCAAACCCGCCAGCACCGAGAGCTCATCCGGGGCCGACGACATCAGCTTCGCATGGCCACGCAGCACCGTTTTCGCCTCGGACCAGGGAAACAGCATCAGGCCGGCGAGGAGCTCGCTGACGGGATGCAGGCGCAGGCGCATCGACGTGACCACGCCAAAATTGCCGCCGCCGCCGCGAAGAGCCCAGAACAGGTCGGCGTTCTTCGTGGCATCGGCGATGACGAGCCGGCCGTCGGCGAGAACGATCTCGGCGCCGAGCAGATTGTCCAGCGCCAATCCGAAGCGCGTCGTCAGCGGGCCATAGCCGCCGCCCAGCAACAATCCCGCCATACCGACGGCGCCGACATTGCCGGTCACGGCGGCGAGGTCGTAGCGGCCGGCCGCGGCGCTCACATCCGCGGCCGTCGCCCCACCGGCCACGCGCGCGACCTTGGCGGTCGCATCGACCGTCACCTGGCGCAGGGCCGAGAGGTCGAGGACGAGACCGTCATGCCGCAAGGCGCGACCGGCCCAGTCATGGCCGCCCCCGCGAACGGAGAGCGGCATCCGATGGGCCTGGGCGGCAATCACCGCCAACTGCACGTCGGCGACGGTCTGGCAGCGGATCACCAGCGCCGGCTCGTGAGCGACGGCGCCGTTCCACACCGCGCGCGCCTTGGCAAATTCCTGGTCGCCCCAGCTGAGCACGACGGCTCCGCCTCGCGTCAGAGAGTCCCGGAGATCCGCAATCTTGGCGGCCTCGGTCATGCAAAACTTCACATTCATGCTGATCCCCATGATCTGCTGTTGAAAGAAACCCGCGGTCGGCTGCGCGCCGCCGCGGATGGCGGTGCCGCGCGTTATGGCGAAGAGACGAGCCGTTTCGCGGCCATCGGCATCGGCCGGAGGCGTTGGCGCGCCAAGGCGCCCAAACCGATGACCAGGCTGAGCGCGTCTGCCGCCGCGACGGGCGATGCGATCAAAAGGTCATGGGCGAGCCAGAACGGGCCGCCGGCGAGAACGATGACGCGAAAAAGGTTGACGTTGGTCTGCACCCGACCGACGGCCACCAGCACCATGCCGGCGGTCGCAAGCGCCGAAACCAATCCCTGCCAGGTCGCGATGCTGGCGGCGACCATGACGACGGCCAGCGCATAGCCGATCCATTGCAGCCGCGGCCGCGTGCCGAGGAAAAGACACACCGCGATCTGGGTGGCGCCCAACGCGTTCATGACGGCCGCCGTGACGACGCCGATCAATGCGTAATGCAGGACCAGCAGGGTCAGGGCGCCGAATTGGATCGTCAGCATGGTGCTGCGCGACTGGAACGCGGGCCAGGCGATCAAGCCGGCCATGGCCAGCAAGCCGCAGATCCAGGCGCCGTCCCCCATCGGAACAGGGTCCAACATGATCACCACTCCCCATCATTGAGGGGCGCGATTCGTGAACCAAGCGCGGTGTCGACGCGATGGAGGCCGATATCCCGCAATTGCCGGTCATTCATGCGGAGCTGGACATGATGGTCGCGTCCGGTGCGGTAGAGCTCCGCGATGGCGCGACCCATCGCCGCCAGCATTGCGCGCGCATGAAAGCCGCGGGATCGGCGGCGAAACACGGCGATCGAGACGCCGTCGGCACGGTAGAGCGATTGCTTCTCCTGAAATTCCATCGTCTGGCCCTCCGGAGCTGTTGGGGTCCGCAAGAGGCGACCTCGAGGTCGTGCCCTTGTTGTCGGGACGCAGATTTCCGGAGACGCGCTGCTCGATGATTTCAGGAAGGAGAGAAGCGGTTACCTCTGTAGCCGAAGCCCATAGGACTGCGATCTGTCACAAAAGAGACCGAAATCCCAAGTAACGGCAGCGGGGCATAAGAAAAACTCGGGCCGGCAGCGTGCTGCCGACCGGTCCGAGGGGAAATTCCGACTCTTTGTTCGATGCGCGGCTCGAGCACTGACGTTGGCGTCAGCGCTCGAGCTGGGGCGAGATTCCCGGCGCGGCCTAGACGTAGCCGCCGGAAGCGGTGATCCGCTCACCCGTCAGCCAAGCGGAATTGTCGGAGGCGAGGAACACCGCGACGCGCGCGATGTCGTCCGGTTGGCCGAGGCGTCCGAGCGGCGTCGCCGCGACCATCTGTTTCTGGAAATCGCTGCCGATCAGACCGATGCGGTGAACGCCTTCAGTCTCGACACCGCCGGGCGCGATCGCATTCACGCGGATCTTGCGCGATCCCAGCTCCTTCGCCAGCCCTCGCGTGACGGAATCAAGCGCACTCTTGGTCGCCGAATAGATCACCGAGTTCGCTACCGGGTTGGTGCTGGCGACGGAGCTGATATTAATGACGCTGCCGCCCTCGGGGCCGAAATGCTTCAGCGATTCCTGGATCGCCAGGATCGAGCCCAGGACGTTGATGTTGAACTCGCGGTGGAACTCGCTCTCGGTGACCTTCTCCAACGGATCGAACTCGAAGACGCCGGCATTGTTCACCAGCACGTCCAGCGATCCGAAGGCCTTCTTCGTCTCGTCGAACAAGCGCCTCACATCGGCCGCCTTGGACACGTCGCCCTGCACCGCAATGGCCTTGCCGCCCTTGCCTTTGATTGCGGCCACCACGCGGTCGGCGCCCTCCCGGCTCGAGGCGTAATTCACCACGACGGAAGCCCCCGCCTCCCCCAGGCTCTTCGCGATCCCGGCGCCGATGCCCTTCGAGGCCCCGGTCACGATGGCCACCTTCCCTGTCAGCTCACTCATTTCGAATTCTCCTGGTTTTCCAAATGTCGATTCGACATTTAGACAACCATCTAAGTATTGGATCTGCGATGTCAAGCCGGTGCGGCGGTGTCAGACGTCAGATTTTTGCGAGGCGATCCAGATAGGCGCGCAACACGTCCCGTTGCAACACCAGGTTCATGAACTTGCCGTCACGAACGATCCCGACCAGGCCCGCCGTCTCCAGCTCCTTGATATGATGAGAGAGCGTGGCGGCGGCGATGTCGTGCATCTGGTGCAGCGTGCCGCAGGGCGTGGGTTCCGCGCGGGCGCCGATTTGCTGCAGGATCTGATAGCGCCGCGGTTCGGCGAGCGCGCGGGAGATCCTGGCGAACTGTTTCTCGGTCAGGCGGGTTGTCATCGCGTCAGCGTAAGCTCGTTGGGAATCGAATGTCGAGAACCGCAGATATGGGGCGATATCCGGGTTTTCCCAGCGGCCGGACCACCCGGCCGGCAGGTTGCGCCCTTGCGGAGACCCGGCCTAGGATCGAGATCGAGATAAGGCGAGGATTCGGAGGGCGAGGGCCGCCATGTTGCAGACCAGGGCGATCGCGCGCAGCAGCAAGCCAGAATTTTACCGGGATCTCTGCGAGCAGCTGACGGCGCTGCTCGCGGGCGAGCCCGACCGGATCGCCAATGCGGCGAACACGGCGGCCCTGCTCTTCGACGCGATGCCGGATGTCAACTGGGCCGGGTTCTATTTCCTGCAGGGCGACCGCGAGCTCGTGCTCGGGCCCTTCCAGGGCAAGCCGGCCTGCGTGCGCATTGCGGTGGGCAAGGGCGTCTGCGGCACGGCGGTCGCCCGCGCGCAGTCGGTGCTGGTCGAAGACGTCCATGAGTTCCCCGGCCATATCGCCTGCGACGCCGCCTCGCGCTCGGAACTCGTCGTGCCCCTCGCGAGCAATGGCGTCATTCGCGGCGTGCTCGACATCGACAGCCCGCTGCCGGGGCGCTTCGATGCCGACGACCAGGCCGGGGTGGAACGGATCGCCGCCATCTACATGTCGGCCAGCGACTGGTGAAGAGCGGGGACGAAGCCCCTCGCGACGAAGGTGGCGAATGCATGTAGCGACCCTGTTGGCGGGCGAGATGTTCGAGGTCGAGATCGAGGGCCGGCCCGCCTCGATCGCGGACGCACTGCCGGACTGGAACCTGCATGATCGCTTCGGTCTCGTGATCGACGAATCCCTGGGCGGCGTCGGCGCCACCCACCTTCTGCAGATCGCGATCACCTCCTTCTACGACATCAAGCCCAGCCGGCGCCGGGAGCTCAAGATCTATCCGGAGATCTATGCCTTCCATATCGGCAAGGGGCATGGCGCGCATGCGCCTTACGATTTCTGGCCGGCGCGGCGCGAGGTCATGCTGTCGACCGATCACCGCGAGATCCTCGATGCGATCAACGACCGCGGCATCACCCGGCTGGCGGTTCCCGATCGCGCGCCCCGCGACATCCAGCATCGCCCGAAGGAAGAAGATGCGGCGCTGGACCGGATCGTCTCGGCCTTCGCCTATCACCCTTCCGGGCGCGTTGCGAACCCGGATATCCGGATCGCGGGCAAGGACAAGCGCACCGAATATAATCCGGGCCGCGTCCTGCGGCCGGTCTACGCGGCCACGCCGCGTCCTGCCGCCGCAGCGCCGAAGCGCCTCGTCAAGGAGACCGATCCCTCCTATGTGAACTGGCTGCGCGAGCGCGACAACGATGTCACCGAGGAAGAACGCGCGTTCGCCGAACGGCGGCGCGAAAGCCTGAAGCGGGACGGCGTCGTTACCGAATCCTATCGCCGCATCGCCGTTTCGGAGGCGCTGAAGAGGCTGGCGTCGACGGACTGAGGGAGATCGGGAGAAGCCGGCGCCGAGGCCAAACGGCCGGTTGGTGCCCCCCGTCGGAATCGAACCGACATGCCATTGCTGGCGCGGGATTTTGAGTCCCGTGCGTCTACCAGTTCCGCCAGAGGGGCTTAACCGCTGCCGAACGGCGCGCATCATACCCAGCGCGCGGGCCAAGGCAACCTCAACCGGCCGCGTGACCATGAGAGGGCAGATTTGGCCAGTCTTGCCGGGGATTAGCGCCCCTGCTACAGGAGCGGGCACCTTTCCTAAGGCCGGAACCCCGCCCCATGCTGCGTCGCCTCTATGACTGGACCATGGGGCTTGCCTCGCGGCCCAACGCCCTCGCGGTCCTGGGGCTCGTCTCCTTCGCCGAGAGCTCGTTCTTTCCGATCCCGCCCGACGCCATGATCGTGCCGATGGTGCTGGCGCGCCCCGACCGCGCCTGGCGCATCGCGCTGGTCGCGACCATCGCCTCGGTCTTGGGGGGCATCCTCGGCTACGCGATCGGTTATTACCTGTTCGAGACGCTGGGCCAGTCGCTGATCCAGCTTTACGGCTATCAGGACAAGTTCGAGGCCTTCAAGCGGGCCTATGGCGAATGGGGCCTCTGGATCATCCTCATCAAGGGATTGACGCCGATCCCCTATAAGCTCGTCACCATCGCGAGCGGCGCGGCGGCGTTCGATTTCCCCGTCTTTGTGCTGGCCTCGATCGTCACGCGGGGTTTGCGTTTCTTCATCGTCGCGGCCCTGCTGCGCCGCTTCGGCGAGCCGATCCGCGACTTTGTCGAACGCCGCCTCACGCTGGTGGCCACGGCTTTTCTCCTGGCGATCGTTGGCGGTTTCCTGATCGTGCGCTATGTCATCTGACGAGAGTCGATTTCCGACGTGAGCAATGATGGCCGCCCCTGACTCTGTTCTGGAGGAGGAACCATGCCAGCCAACGCCAGCCTGACCTTGAAGCGCCGGCTCAAAGCATCGCCCGCGAAGGTCTATCAAGCCTGGACCGACCCGAAGATGATGATCCATTGGTGGTCGCCGGCGGAATTCGAGACGCTCATCACCGAGGCCGATGCGCGTGTCGGCGGGCGCTTCCGTGTGCTGATGCGCGGGCCCGACGGCGTCGAGTATGACGTGAGCGGCGTCTATCGCGAGCTGGTGCGCAACGAGAAGCTGGTCTTCAGCTGGGCCTGGAAGCCCACGCCCGACGAAGTGTCGCGGGTGACGGTCACGCTCAAGCGCGACGGCGACGGCACGCTCTTGACCTTGACCCATGACCAGTTCGTCGACGATGCCACGCGCGACAGTCACACCGACGGCTGGAGCGGCGCGCTCGACAAGCTCGAACGTCTCGTCGCCTGAGAGGGATTCTTTTCCACAGCTCACCGGTGAAAGCGCGGATAGAAAGACGCCTTCTTGTCATAAAGCGGGTGCGTCGGCGGCGTTCCTGGTCGTTCGCCAAAGGATCCTGCGCCCAATTGCCTCTAGGCGGCCGGGACGAGGCCCGCTAGGCTCCCCGCCGATGCTCAGTCTGCGCTCGCTCACCCCGGCCCGTGCCGCCACGCTCGTTCTCCTGGGCGCGTTGCTGCCACTTCTCGTGGCGCTGGCCTCGCAATATTGGGGCGGGCTTTCGCCCTGCGAACTCTGTCTCGATCAGCGCTGGGCGCTGGTGGCGGCGGGCATCCTGGCGATCCCCGGCATCTTCCTCGAGACCAAGCCCCGCGCGGCGCGGCTGTTTCTCTATCTGGCCGGGGCCGCGGCCCTCGTCGGCGCGGGCATCGCCATCTTCCATGTCGGCGTCGAGCAGCATTGGTGGGAGGGAACCTCCGCCTGCACCACCAAGATCAAGGCCGGCATGAGCGCCGCCGATTTCGAGGCCGCGATCCTCGCCGCTCCCGTGGTGCGTTGCGACGAGATCGCCTGGTCGCTGTTCGGCATCTCGATGGCGGGCTACAATATCCTCTATTCGGGCGCGCTCGGCGCCTTCTCCCTCTGGCAGGCCCGCCGCATCTGAGCGGCGCGACCTGGCTTTATGAGTCTCGGCATGAGCATCGATCAGCCCGATCGGCCCGGCGACCAGGAAGCGAGCGACGCCTATAGCGAGCCGCGCCGTCAGCGGCTGCCGGGCGATCTCGAGCCCGAGGCGCTGCTCGATCGCATCATCCGCGTCGATCAGGCGGGCGAATATGGTGCCAAGCGAATCTATGAAGGCCAGATGGCGGTGCTGGGTCCCGACCCGCAGCTGAAGCATATGGCCGAGCAGGAGCGCCGCCACTTGCAGCGCTTCGACGAGCTCATGGTCGAGCGCCGCGCGCGTCCCACGCTGCTGCAGCCGCTCTGGCATGTGGCGGGTTTCGCGCTGGGCGCCGCCACCGCCATGCTCGGCCGCGAGGCGGCGATGGCCTGCACCGTCGCCGTCGAGGAAGTGATCGACGGGCATTATCGCCAGCAGCTCGCCAAGCTGCCGCCGGAAGAAGCGCCGCTCAAGGCGGACATCGAGAGCTTTCGCAAGGAAGAGCTCGAGCATCGCGCGACGGCACTGGCGGAAGGTGCCGAGCGCGCGCCCGCCTATCCGGCCCTGACCGCCGCGGTAAAGACCGGATCGCGCCTCGCGATCTGGCTGGCGGAGCGGATCTAGGCTTCGGCCGCCAAAAGACAAACACGGTTCGTCGTGCTTCGTCATGCCGGCCCCCGTGTCGGGCCTTAAGCCCGCACGAGGACAGGCTCCGGCCGGCGTCCATGAACACGGACCGCGCCCAATCCTGCTCGGTGGGTGTTCATGAGATCCTGGCCGGAGTTTAGCTTCGCGCGGGCCTACGGCCCGACGCGGGGGCCAGGATGACAGGGGAGGCGAGGTTTTCGACCCGCCTCTTTTCTCGTACCGCCCCATCGCCTTTGCCAGCACTCCACCGCGCTTGACAGACGTTATGATATAACATTACCGTCTGCGCTGCGCGGGGATCGGCAGGGGCCACCCGCCGGCGACTCATTCGGGGCCGAGGAGAAAGCATCATGAGAAAATTCGCGCTGGCACTGGCCGCCGCCCTCTTCACCCTCATGCCCGGGACGAGTTTCGCGGGCGCTTCGATCAAGGTCGTGGCGGCGGAGAATTTCTATGCCGACATCGCGCAGCAGATCGGCGGGCCCGAGGTCGAGGTCGTCAGCATCCTCAACAACCCGAACCAGGATCCGCATGACTTCGAGGCGAGCCCCTCGACGGCCCGCCAGATCGCGGATGCCGAGCTGGTCGTCTATAGCGGCGCCGATTACGACCCCTGGGTGAAGTCGCTGCTCGCGGCCTCGCCCTCCGATCACCGCAAGGTCATCGTCGCGGCCGACCTGGTCCATCGCGTCTCCGGCGACAACCCGCATATCTGGTACGACCCGCAAACCATGCCGGCGGTGGCGGCGGCCCTGGCGGCCGAGTTCTCCAGCCGCGATCCTGCCCACAAGGCCGACTACGAGGCGCGCCTCGCGGCCTTCGACGCCTCGCTGCAGCCCATGCTGCAGAAGATCGCCGAGATGAAGCAGAAACATGCGGGCGACGCGGTCACCGCGACCGAGCCGGTGTTCGGCTACATGATCGACGCGCTCGGCTATGACATGCGCAACCAGAGCTTCCAGATCTCGGTCATGAACGACACCGAGCCCAGCGCCTCCGATTTCGCGGCATTCCAGGAGGATCTGAAGACCCGCAAGGTGAAGGTCCTGATCTATAACGATCAGGTGACCGACGACATGACCGAGAAGCTGAAGGAGCTGGCACAGCAATCGGGTGTCGGGATCATCGGCGTCACTGAGACCCTGCCGGCCGGCATGACCTATCAGAGCTGGATGATGGATGAATTGACCCGCCTCGATAAGGCGATGTCGGGACCCGCGTCATGAATCGTTAGATCATCTTGAGCGCGATCCATCTCGATCACGTCACGATCGGGCTCGGCGGACGGAAGATCCTCACCGACATCAGCCTGACGATCGACCAGGGCGAATTCATCGGCCTGCTGGGGCCCAACGGCGCCGGCAAGACGAGCCTGATGCGCGCGCTCTTGGGATTGATTCGCCCGACCCAGGGCACGATCCGTGTGCTGGGCGAGCCCGCGCGGCGCGGCAATCCCGCCATCGGCTATCTGCCGCAGATGCATCGCGCCGTCGCGGGCTTGCGGCTCAGCGGCTGGAACTTCGTCGCGAGCGCCGTCGATGGCCATCGCTGGGGCCTACCCTGGAGCGGCCCTGAGCTGCAGCGCGAGGTGGGCTGGGCGCTCGAGGCCGTCGGCGCCGGCGATCTCGCCCCCCGTGCGCTCGCCGACCTTTCCGGCGGCGAACGCCAGCG
Organism: Hypericibacter sp.; assembly: GCF_050729195.1. Taxonomy (NCBI): domain Bacteria; kingdom Pseudomonadati; phylum Pseudomonadota; class Alphaproteobacteria; order Rhodospirillales; family Dongiaceae; genus Hypericibacter; species Hypericibacter sp. Next base: position 4,886 of record NZ_JBOHKS010000008.1, on the reverse strand, counting down.
CCTGCTGCTGGCGCAATGCCTGCTGGGCCGGCCGCGCCTGCTGCTGCTCGACGAGCCCCTGATCAGCCTCGATCCGCATCACCAGCAGCATGTGCTGGAGCTGGTGCGAAAGCTGCAGCGTGAGCTCGACATCACCGTCCTCTTCAGCGCGCATGAGATCAATCCGCTCCTGGATGTAATCGACCGCGTGCTCTATCTGGGCCAGGGCCACGCGGCGCTCGGCAGCGTGGAGAAGGTCATCACCGGCCCGGTCCTGTCGCGACTCTATGGGTCTGAGATCGAGGTGATCCGCCTCGGCAGCCGGATCTTCGTCATGGCCAACGGGCATGACCTCGAACATGCGGAGCATCGGCACGATGCTCACCTATGATTTCATGCGCAACGCCTTCGCCGCGAGCGGCATCGTCGCGCTCGTGGCGGGGACGGTGGGCTATTTCCTGGTGCTGCGCGGCCAGACCTTCGCCGGCCATGCGCTGTCGCATGTGGGCTTCGCCGGCGCCACCGGCGCCATCCTGATCGGGATCCCGGCGCTCTGGGGCATGGTCGGCTTCACCGTCGCCGCCGGGCTCGCCATGGGCATGCTGGGCGAGCGCTTGAGCGGGCGCGACGTCGCCATCGGCATCGTGCTGTCGCTCTCGATGGGCCTGGGGCTGCTGTTCCTGCACTACTACACCGCCTATGCCACGCAGGTGACGAACCTGCTGTTCGGCAATGTTCTGGGCGTCAGTCACGAAACTCTCTGGGACCTGGTGGCGCTGGGGCTGGTCAGCCTCGCCGCCCTGGCCGCGATCGCGCGGCCGCTGCTCTTCGCCAGCCTCCAGCCCGACATGGCCGAGGCCAAGGGCGTCTCGCTGCAGCTGGTGTCGCTGCTCTTCCTCGGCATCGTGGCGCTCACAGTCGCCGCCTGCACCCAGATCGTCGGCGTGCTGCTGGTCTTCACGCTCATGGTGGGGCCGGCCGCGGCGGCCATGCGGCTGACCGTGCGTCTGAGGATGGGCGTGGCGTTGGCGGCGCTGCTGGCGCTGACCGAGGCCTGGGGCGGTGTCACGCTGGCTTACTACAGCGATTGGCCGGTGAGCTTCTGCATCACCGCCCTCAGCGCCGCGGTCTATTTCGCGTCGCTGCTGCGCCGTTAGAAACCCGCGCCGGGATCGAGGATCGCGCCACTCAGCAGCAGCAGCCCGATCAGCGTGATCAAAGCGGGGCCCAGCAGCGACAGGGCCACGGAAGCGCCGCCGCCCGCCGCGATGCGCGAGGTGACCTGGTGATGCGCGACGACGCTGGCGATGCCGAGCGCCGCCAGGGTCATTCCCATCCCGATCGCGATGGCGAGCGCCATCAGCACACCCATCAGCACGATGCCGTTGGTGAAGGCGAAAACCAGGATCAGGATCGCACCCGAGCAGGGGATGAAGCCCGCGGCGACCGCCAGCAAGCGCTGCTCGGCGCGCCGAATCATACCCGCCTTGGCGACGGCCGCATGGTCATGGTCGTGATCATGGCCATGGCCATGGTCGTGATCATGGTCCTGCCCATGATCATGGTGGCAATGGGCATGGCCGCCGCGATTGCGGATCGCCGAGACCAGCATGAAGAGCCCGATCGCCAGGATCGCCGCGTAGCTGACGAAGCGCAGCCAGGTCACTTCCTCGACCGGCGTCACATAGCTGTTCGAGAGGATGATATGCACGATCAGCACGATGACGATGGCACCGACCACATGGCTGAGCGCGATCCATCCCGCCATCGCGACTCCGCGGCCGATGCTGCCGCCGCGCCCCAGGAAATAGCCGACGATGACGGTCTTGCCATGGCCCGGCCCCAGCGCATGGAACACGCCATAGAGGAAGGCGATCGAAAGCCCGGCCCAGATCACGCCCATGCCCTGGCCGTCGCGCACCGCGATGAGGCGCCGGTTGATCTCGCGGTTGATGTCGCGCTGGGTCTTGATGATGAAGCCTTCGACGCGATGGAGAAATCCTTCGCTCTCAGACGCCGCCTCGTCGCCCGGGGCGGAGGGTGCCGCGGCGGCGCTGTCGGAGGCCGCCGGCGCGCTGCTGCCCAACAGCGGATTGTCCTGCGCCGAGGCGGTCAACGGCATCCCCAGCAGAATGACGGCGAGCAGCATCGCCAGGAGCGCCGCCATCGGCCGCCACGAACCTCCGCTCATTTGCATGTCAGCTTGATCTGTTCGGGAATGACATAGCCGCCGTAATAGGCGTTCTTCTTGTCCATCGTCACGACCGGCGCGCAGGAGAACTCCTTGAGGCCCTCGATCTTGATCGGATTGTCCTTGGCGAGCAGCACCTCGACGAAATAGGTGCGGTCATTGATCTCGACCGCGAAGTCCTGCTTCAGGGGATCGACCGGCTTGGGCAGCGTGATCAGGAAATCGAACGTCACCAGCTTGTCTTTCGCGCTGGCATGGAAATCCGTGGGCTTGATCTTGCCCAGATCCTTGCGATCGACCCAGACATAGGTGAAGTAGCGATACTGATCCATGTTGGGCATCGTCCCCTCCGCGACCCCGTCGCTCTCCGCCTTGCTGAGGCGGCCATCGCCATCCTTGTCGAAATCCCCCAACAGCTCGTCGCTGAAGATCTCGTCGAACACCCAGTTTTCGCGGAAGCCGACGATCTTGCCGCCGGCGAAGAGGAAGGTGACGCGGTTGTCGATGAAGACATGGGGATGCGCCCAGGCGATCGAGGGCAGGCCCAGGCCGAGCAGAAGGGTGAGGGCCGGAACCGCCCGGCGCGCGAGCCCGGCAGGGAACGGGCGGCGCAATTCAGGAGCTGGCGTCGGCAGTGACGGTGATGCTGCAGCCGCAGAGCGGACAGACCACGACTTCTTGCGCGTCGGCGGGCTTCAGGCCGTGGGCGATCTCGCCCTGGAGCAGGGCCCGGGTGTCGGCGATGAGCTGCAGATGGTCGATGCCCGGGGCCGCGGTCGGCTGGCAGGCCAGCCCATAAGCCTTGGAGACCGGCGCCGTCATCGGCTCGATCGAGAAGGCCCGCGCGGCGCGCGCGCCAAGGCCGACACCCACGCTCCCCAGCGCCACGCCGGCCAGAAGCTGGCGGCGGGTCAAGATCGCCTTCATGGCTTGCATCGGCTCCATCCCAAGATGAGCTTTGAGTCTAACGCCGCGATCACGCGGCCGCAAAGCAGGCGGACATTAATAAGCAGCCATCCGCGAGACCGGGCGGACGAGCCGCCGCTCAGGCCGATTCCAGCTCGCTGTCCCAGTAGAGGAAGTCGCGCCAGCTATGGTGCAGATAATTGGGCGGGAAAGCCCGGCCATTTTCCTGCAGCTCGAAGGTGGTCGGCTGGTAGGGTCTGGTCACGGGGAACATCTCCGCCTGCTTCGGCAGGCGGTTGCCCTTGAGCAGGTTGCAGTGCTGGCAGGCGGCGACGACATTGTCCCAGGTGGTGCGGCCGCCGCGCGAGCGCGGGATCACATGGTCGAAGGTCAGGTCGTGGGCCGCCTGATGCTCGCCGCAATATTGGCAGCTGAACCGGTCGCGCAGGAACACGTTGAACCGCGTGAAAGCGGGCCGGCGCGCCAGCGGGATGAATTCCTTGAGCGAGATGACGCTCGGCAGCCGCATCTCGAAACTCGGGCTGCGCACCACCTGCTCATATTCGGAGATGATGTTGACGCGGTCGAGGAACACGGCCTTGACCGTTTCCTGCCAAGGCCACAGCGACAACGGGAAATAGCTCAACGGCCGGAAGTCGGCGTTGAGAACCAGGGCCGGGCAACTGTCAGGCGATGCGAACACCGAACCACCCTTGATCAGGCCAGCTCGAGGGAGCTGCCTACCACAAGAAGTAAGGGAGCAGCGCAAAAAACTCAAGATGTAGCGTGGCTTGGGGCCTCAGCCTGTCATGTCGCTGTCATCCGAATGACCTAACCCTTTGCCGCGGCAGCCTGTCCGGAGAGAACCCGGGCCAGGAACGCGCCGCCCTTGGCGAGCCCATCGGGGTCGATCGCATGGGGCAGGCCCGGCCGGCGCTCGGTCGTGACCGGGACCTTGAGCGCGGTCAGGGTCGCGGCCGCCGCGGCCATGGAGGCGAAGGGCACCACCGGGTCGGCGTCACCATGGATCAGCAGCACCGGGGGTCGCGACCGGATCTCGGCCGCGAGCTGCTCCGGCCCGATCAGACGGCCGGAATAGCCGACGATGCCGCCGACCGCCTTGTCGCGGCGCGGGGCCACATGGAGCGCCATCATCGTGCCTTGCGAGAAACCGACCAGCGCCATCCGCTCCGCGGGCACCGCGAAATGCGCCAGCGCGATATCGAGGAATCGATCGAGGATGCCAGCCGCTTCCTGCACACCCGCATAGATCGCGGCATTGTCGCGGCCCTCGAAACCGAACCACTGCCGGCCATAGGGCGAGGCCTCGCAAGGAAACGGGGCATGGGGCGAGATGAAGGCCGCGTCCGGCAACAGCCGCGCCCAATGCGGCGCCAGCTCGATCAGGTCGTTGCCATCGGCGCCATAGCCATGCAGCAGCACCACGAGCTGTTGCGGCGCACCGCCCGAAACCGGCGCGACGACGGGGCCGTCGAGATCCACGGAACTGTTCATGGCGGGCACTGCTCCCTCATGGCCAATGCGAAGCCGCCTTGGTAGCGCAATCGCGCGCCGCGAACCAGCGAGGGTGTGCGAAGACCCTCCCCCTACCCCCTCCCCTTGCGGGCTATGGCATTCACACATCTCATCCGAGCGCGCCAACGGACAAGAAAAAGATGAGTCATTTCAAAGGTCGCATCAAAGCAGGACGTTCAAGTCTTCCCATGCTGAGGCAACCGTAAGGCCTTGATGCAGAGTCGATTTTTGAGATGTGTGAATCCGATAGCCCTTGCGGGAGGGGGTAGGGGGA
>NZ_JBOHKS010000007.1:0-2736 GCF_050729195.1 Hypericibacter sp. | reverse complement strand
ATAGCAACGGCCAGGCCTATCCGGCCGGGCTCGAGAAGGATGTCGAGGAGGCGCTCGCGGGGATCGAGGCCACGGTCGGTGCCCGGTTCGGCGACGAGACCAATCCGCTGCTGGTGTCGGTGCGCTCGGGCGCCCGTGCCTCTATGCCGGGGATGATGGACACGGTCCTCAATCTCGGCCTCAACGACAAGACGGTCGAAGGTCTGGCGCGCCATTCGGGCGATGCCCGCTTTGCCTATGACAGCTATCGCCGTTTCATTCACATGTTTGGCAATGTGGTGCTGGGTATCGACCACCATCATTTCGAGGAGATCCTGGAACTCGAGAAGGAGGATCGCGGCCTGTCGCTCGATACCGAGCTCACATCCGAGGCGTTGCAGAAGATCATTGTGGCCTATAAGGCCAAGGTCCAGGCGCAGACCGGCCAGCCTTTCCCGCTGGACCCCAAGGCCCAGCTCTGGGCCGCGATCGGCGCGGTCTTCGGCAGCTGGCAGACGCAGCGCGCCGTCACCTATCGCCGCCTGCATTCGATCCCCGAGGATTGGGGCACGGCTGTCAATATCCAGGCCATGGTATTCGGCAATATGGGCGATGATTGCGCCACCGGCGTCGCCTTCACCCGCAATCCCTCCAATGGCGAGAGCGCCTTCTATGGCGAGTATCTCGTCAATGCGCAGGGCGAGGATGTCGTGGCGGGCACCCGCACACCGCAGCATCTGACGGTCGCGGGAAAGAAGGCCAACCGCTCGAACCTGCCGGCGATGGAAGAAGTGATGCCCTCGCTCTTCGCCGAGCTCGATCATGTGCGCCACAAGCTCGAGGCGCATTACCGCGATATGCAGGACATCGAGTTCACGGTCCAGCGCGGCAAGCTCTATATGCTGCAGACCCGCAGCGGCAAGCGCACGGCAGCGGCCGCGATCAAGATCGCGGTGGACATGGTCAAGGAAGGCATGATCGACCAGAAAGAGGCGATCAGGCGCATCGATCCGGCCTCGCTCGATCAGCTGCTGCATCCGATGTTGGATCCCAAGGCGCCGCGCAAGGTGATCTCGCGCGGGCTGCCGGCCTCGCCGGGAGCCGCGGGCGGCCACGCGGTCTTCACGGCCGACGAGGCCGAGGACCGCGCCTCCAAGGGCGACAAGGTGATCCTGGTCCGGGCCGAGACCAGCCCCGAGGATATCCATGGCATGCATGCCGCGGTCGGCATCCTGACCACGCGCGGCGGCATGACCAGTCACGCCGCCGTGGTGGCGCGCGGCATGGGACGGCCTTGCGTCTCCGGCGCCGGCGATCTGCGGATCGACGCCAACGCGCGGACCATGAAGGTGCGCGACGTGGTGGTGCGCGACGGCGACATGATCACCATCGATGGCGGCACCGGCGAGGTGATGCTGGGCGAGGTGCCCACCATCCAGCCCGAGCTTTCCGGCGATTTCGCCACGCTGATGGGCTGGGCGGATTCGATCCGAAAGCTCAAGGTCCGCACCAATGCCGAGACGCCGCTCGACGCCCGCACCGCGCGGCGCTTCGGCGCCGAAGGCATCGGCCTCTGCCGCACCGAGCATATGTTCTTCGACGGCACCCGCATCGTCGCCATGCGCGAGATGATCCTGGCCGACGACGAGGCCGGCCGGCGCAAGGCCCTGGCGCGCATCCTGCCGATGCAGCGGGCGGATTTCGTCGAGCTGTTCCAGATCATGCGCGGCCTGCCGGTGACGATCCGTCTGCTGGATCCGCCGCTCCACGAATTCCTGCCCCATACCGATGCCGAGATGGCCGAAGTGGCGGCGGCGGCCGGCATCGAGCTCGAAGGCGTGCGTCACCGCGCAGCGATGATGAAGGAATCGAACCCGATGCTGGGCCATCGCGGCTGCCGGCTCGGCATCACCTTCCCCGAGATCTACGAGATGCAGGCGCGCGCCATCTTCGAGGCGGCGGCGCAGGTGAAGAAGGAGTCCGGCGAGACCGCGGAACCGGAGGTCATGATTCCGCTGGTCGCCATGCCCAAGGAGCTCGAGGTCCTGAAGGAGATGGTCGATCGCGTCGCGGCCGAGGTGGCCAAGGCGAGCGGCATCGCCACGGCCTATTCGGTCGGCACCATGATCGAGCTGCCGCGCGCGGCCCTGCTGGCGGGCGAGATCGCCCAGACGGCGCAGTTCTTCAGCTTCGGCACCAACGACCTGACCCAGACCACCTACGGCCTGTCGCGCGACGACGCCGCGCGCTTCCTGCAGATCTATGAGCGCAAAGGGCTGCTGCCGCAGGACCCCTTCGTCACCATCGATCCGCATGGCGTGGGCGAGCTGGTCCGGATCGCCAGCGAGCGCGGCCGCAAGACCCGGCCCGACCTCAAGCTCGGCATCTGCGGCGAGCATGGCGGCGATCCCGCCTCGATCCGCTTCTGCGCCGAGGTGGGGTTGGACTACGTGTCCTGCTCGCCCTATCGCGTGCCGATCGCCCGCCTTGCGGCGGCGCAGGCGGCCTTGACTGGCATTACCCGCGACGTCTAGGCCGCCTGAACCGGTCTTAGAGTCTGACCTACAGCGTCCTGCCCCCGAGGCCGGCGACGGGTCGCGCGCCGCCGCGGGCCGTTCCTGGGCCGTCGGTGGTGCTGCCGACAACTCCGGACGCAGGTGAACGGTGCCCGCCGAAGGCCTGTTCAAGCCGGCGCAAAAGACGATAGGATTTTGCGCTCAGGTCGGATCCGGGCATGGGCGGCGCTCCCGTATCGGA
>NZ_JBOHKS010000006.1:0-8118 GCF_050729195.1 Hypericibacter sp. | reverse complement strand
GCCATGATCGAGCGCCTGGCGCATGGAATGGGTGACCAACAGGGTCGTCAGAAGCTGCGCCGAGACGATCGTGTCGGTCAGCTGCAGCACGAACTGCGCGGTCTTGGGATCGAGGGCCGCGGTATGTTCGTCCAGCAGCAAGATCTTCATCGGCCGCAAGGTCGCCATCAGCAGCGAGACCGCCTGGCGCTGGCCGCCCGATAGCAGGCCCATCTTGTCGGCGAGGCGGGCCTCGAGGCCGAGGCCCAGCTGCTTCAGCTTCTCGCGGAACAGCGCGCGCACCGATCCGCGCAGCGCTCGCGCAAAGCCACGCTTGCGCCCACGCGCGGCGGCCAGCGCCATGTTCTCCTCGATGGTCAGAGCCTCGCAGCTCCCGGCCATGGGGTCCTGGAACACCCGCGCGATCAGGCCGGCGCGCGCCGGTACCGACCAGCCGGTCACATTGGTGCCGCCGATCGTTACCGAACCGTGATGCGGCCGGACGTCGCCCGTCAGCGCGTTAAGGAGCGTCGATTTGCCGGCCCCGTTGGAACCGATGACGGTCACGAACTGGCCTGCGGGAATGCTCAGCGTCAGCCCCTGCAGCGCCCGTGTTTCCATCGGCGTGCCGGCATTGAAGGTTACGGTCAGGTCCTTGAGCTCGATCATGACGCGCCCTTTCCCGACGCGCCTCTTTTGGCCAGAAGCGTGCGCAGCGGGTTCCGGGCGCCGGGCAGGATGAGCGCGATAGCGACCAGCACCGCCGTGACCAGATTGAGATCGGAGGCGTTCAAGCCCAGCGCCGAGCTGTTGAGCGCGAGGGCGACCGCGATGCGATAGATGACCGAGCCGAGCACGCAGCCCATCACCCACAGCATCACGCTGCGGGTGCCGATAATGGCCTCGCCGACGATCACGGCAGCGAGGCCGACCACGATCGTGCCGGTGCCCAGCGCCACGTCGGCGAAGCCGTTCATCTGCGCGAAGAGCGCGCCCGAGAGCGCCACCAGCCCGTTGCTGATCGCCATGCCGAGATAGGTCATGGCGGCCGTGTCGATCCCTTGCGCGCGCGCCATGCGCGGATTGGCGCCGGTCGCCCGCATGGCCAGCCCCCTGTCCGAGGCCAGGAAACGCACCAGCAGCAGAGCGACGATCAGGGTCACGACACCGGCATAGAGCGGACGCAGAAAGAGATTGCTCAGACCCAGCCCCTGGAACGGCGTCAGCACGGTGGCTTCGTTGAGGATGGCCAGGTTGGGCTTGCCCATGATGCGCAGATTGATCGAATAGAGCGCGATCATGGTGAGGATGCTGGCGAGGAGATGGAGGATGCGGAAGCGCAGATTGAGCGCGGCGGTGACCAGGCCGGCGAGGCAACCGGCCAGGATGGCAACCGCGGTCGCGAGATAGGCGTCGCCGCCGGCGACGATGATCGTGCCGCTCACGGCGGCACCCAGCGGGAAACTGCCATCGACCGTCAGGTCGGGAAAATTCAACACCCGGAAGGACAGGAACACGCCCAAACCGACCAGTCCGAAGACCAGGCCGATTTCGATCGCGCCGAGGAAGGCAACGAGGCTCATCGCCAGCCGACTTTCATCTCGAAACCGAAGCTCCGCCTCCGCGTATCGCCGGAAGCGGGCCTCGAAGACCCGGTTACTGCACAACCTGCTTGGCGCGCTGCATCACCGCGGCGGGGATCGTCACGCCCATGGCCTTGGCGGCCCCTGGATTGACGAAGAGCTGGACCGTGTCGACGCCCTGCACCGCGATGTCGCCGGGCTTCTCGCCCTTCAGCACCCGCACGACGATCTTCCCGGTCTGGCGCCCGACGTCATAATAGTCGAAGCCGATCGCGGCGATGGCGCCGCGCGAGACCGAATCCGTGTCGCCGGCGAAGACCGGGATCTGGTTGTCGACGCCGACCTTCACCACCGAAGCGAAGGCGCTGACGATCTGATTGTCGGTCGAGACATAGATCGCGTCGACCTTGCCGATCAGGCTCTGGGCGGCGGTCATCACGTCGGAGGATTTCACGGCCGGCGCTTCGATCACGGTGAAACCCAGCGTCGCGCCTTCCTTCTTCGCCAGATTCATCAGCGCCACACCATTGGCCTCGCCGGGATTGTAGGGCATGCCGATGGTCTTGGCGTCGGGCAGGATCTCGCGGATCAGCGCCAACTGCTTGCCGACGGGCGCCAGGTCGCTCATGCCGGTGACGTTGCCGCCGGGCTTCTCCATGTTCGAGACCAGCTTCGCGTCGAGCGGATCGGTCACGGCGGTAAAGACCACCGGAATGTCCTGCGTCGCCGCCACGACCGCCTGGGCGGAAGGCGTCGAGATCGGCACGATCACGGCCGGATTCTCGCCGACGAACTTGCGCGCGATCTGGGCGGCGGTCGAGGGATTGCCCTGCGCGCTCTCATAGACGAAGTTCAGTCCATCGCCGGCATAGCCTTCGGCCTCGAGCTCGTCGCGCACGCCGTCGCGCACCGCGTTCAGCGCCGGATGGTCGACGATCGCCGTGACCGCGATCAGGACGGGATCCGCGGCGCGGACCTGGTAGGTGCCGAGAACGAGGGCGGCCAACGCCGCCGCGCCGGCCATCAGGCCCCAACGCGAACGCTTCATGGATTCCTCCTGGAGGATGAAAACGAGGCCCACGCGCCCTTCGAGGGCCTGCATTCCGGGAGCCGGCTCGGGCTCGGAACATGCCGGGAGCCCCCAGCCTCGTCAAGGCGCCGGCCGGCGCCTGGCGCCGGGAAAGGGCCGTTTTCCGGAGGCTTGGTCGGCTCAGGCCCGTTTGGCGAGATAGGCGTCCACCAATTGGACGAGCCGCTCCCGGCCGAAGCTGGGGTCATGGCCGGCATGGACGATCTCGACCGGAAGCTCGCGCAGCCGCTTCATGGTCCGGACATAGGTCGGGATATGGGCGCCGTCGATTTCGTCCAGGAGCGGGCCGTCATAGATCGCGTCGCCGGAGAACAGCGTCCCCGTGGCGGCCTCCCAAAGGCCGATGCTGCCGGGCGAATGACCGGGAAGATGCAGCACCTCGAAATGCCGGTTGCCCAGATCGACCACATCGCCCTCGGTCACGACCTCCGTGACCGGCGCGTCCTTCATCGCATAGCTCGCCAGATCGTAGCCCGCATAGGGCAGGGCCGTGATGAGGTCGCCGTCGAAAGGATAGCCGGCCTTGGCCAGCTTGCGGACCTCCTCCGCTCCCATCACCGACGCCAGCAGCGTGCCGCGATCGGTCGGCCGGCGCAGATTGTCGGCCTCGAGCTCATGGACCAGCGTGTGCCGGAACTCGTGATGGTTGCCCACATGATCGGTGTGGGTGTGAGTGGCGACCGCGGTCACGTCCTTGTCCAGGAGATGCCGGGCTGCTTCCCGGAGGCTGACGATGCCCATGCCGGTATCGATGAGCAGATCGCGGTCCCGGCCGCGCAGATGCCAGATGTTGCAACGCATCAGCGGGACCACATGGGGCTCGAGCAGAAGCGTGATGTCGTCGCTGATGCGGGTGATCTCGAACCAGCGGTCGGCAATCGGCAGCAGGGGCATGAGGGTGATCCAGGGATGTCGAAGGGCCGCCGACGATAAGGTCCGATCTCCGTCCTGGCAATCGCCGCCACGACCCGGACTCGCGTTGTTTCCCTTCGACCCCGGGAGCGAATTTCCAATTCCAAATCGGTCGCAATTCCTGCCATAAATGCAGTGTGCCATCGCCAGGGTGGCTGGGCCGGGTTGGGGTGGGGAACTGGCATTGCAGAAGGTCGTCGTCCATATCGGCGCGCCCAAGGCCGCCTCGACGAGCATTCAGTCTTTTCTTCGGCAAAATGCCGGCCGCCTGCGCGAGCAGGGTATCTGTCCGCTCGACAAGTTCCTGGCGCCCATCGAGCCGGGTGACTCCGCGCGCATGGGGCCGCAAATGCGGTCGGAGGAAATCCTGGTCGGCGCCGGCAGCGCCGCGGAGAAGACCGCCAGTTTGGCCGATCTCTATTGTTCCGCCATCGGGACAGCCACGCGGGCTTCCGGATGCGACAGGATCGTCTTCTCCGCGGAGAACCTGGCGCGCCTCAGTGCGGAGCGCGACATCGTGATCGCGGCCTTCCAGCAGGTCGCCCGGCGTTTCGATCTGCAGGTGGTTTTCTATGCGCGGCGGCCGGATGTCTGGCTGGAGTCTTGCTGGAAACAGTGGACCCTCAAGGTGTCCAGGGCGTCCCCCGCGCAATGGTCGCTCGAATGCGCCGAGCAGGGAATTCCCGATTTTCTGGGAGAGGCTCGCGCCTGGTCGACAAGCCTCGGGCGGGAACGGCTGTTCGTCCGCGTTCTCGATCCCGCCGTCTTGTGGGGCGGGGCGGTGTTGGAGGATTTCGCCGATCTCCTGGGGGCGGGCGACCTCGATCGCGATCTCCCTTCCGAAAACCGGATGCTGCATCCCGCGCTGTTGCGCTTCTTCCATCGTCATGCCGATTTGCTGTTTCACGGACCCCATGATGGGCGACTCTTCCATTGGGCCGAGAGCGCCCGGCTGTTCGCGAAACCCGGGCAACGCCTCCTGAGCGCCGCCGTCCGTCATCGAGTTCTGACCCTGCTATCGGAGAACAGCCGCGCGCTCTTGATGGAGTTCTGCCCGAAGGCAGCGCCCGCACTGATGGGAAGCTGGTGCCCCTCGGGAACTGCCACGGTCACGGCGAGCGATCTCGGCCCCTCGAAACCGGTGCGGGGATTGGCATTGATGGAGCGGCTGGCGGCCCGGGGCCTGTCCCAGTCCCTCCGGTTGCAAGGCTGGCGATCGAAGCGCTGAGCCTGCCGCCGGCGCCGGGCCCGGCCGAGCTTGCCCGGTCGTTTTCGGAATCGATTCGCGCGCAAATCCTGCCATAAAGGCGGGAGCCGTCAGGGGATGGTGCCGCAGGTCGGGTGGGGATCCGGTATTGCAGAAGGTCGTCGTCCATGTCGGCGCGCCCAAGGTCGCGTCGACGAGCATTCAGTCATTTCTCCGGCGCAATGCCGGCCGGCTGCGCGAGCAGGGGATCTACCCGCTCGATTCTACGCTCCTGCCGATCAAGCCCGACGGGACTTCCCCCATGGGCCCGGATCTGCAATTCGAGGCGATCCTCGGCGGGCCCGACGACGTCCGCAAAAAGACGTCGGCGCTGATCGATCGCTACTGTCAGGCCTTCGACGCCGAGGCCAGGAATGCCAAGGGCGGCGTCATCGTCTGGTCGGCCGAAAACCTCACGCGCCTGTCGGCGGATCGCAGCGTTCTGCTCGCGGCATTCCGCGAGGTTTCCCGGCGCTTCGATCTCGAGGTGATGCTCTATGTGCGCCGGCCCGACCTCTGGCTGGAATCCTATTGGAAGCAATTCGCGCTCAAGATTCACCAGGAGTCGCCCGCGCGCTGGGCGCTTCGACGCGCCGGGACCGGCTATCCCGATTTCCTCGCGGCGGCGCGCGCGTGGGAGGAGGCGGTGGGGCATGACCGGATCGCGGTTCGGCCGCTCGATCCCGCGGCGCTATGGAACGGCAGCCTGCTCGAGGATTTCGCCGCCCGGCTTGGGGCCACTGGGCTCGATTGCAGCATGACCAACGAGAATCGCATGCTGCATCCGGCCTTCCTGGCCTTTTGCCATCGTCATGCGGATATTCTGTTCCTCGGTCCCCATGACACGCGGCTTTTCGATTGGGCGGAGGTCGTGGGCTTGTTCGCCAGGTCCGACAGCCGCATTCTGGGCCCCATGGTCCGCCAGCAGGTCCTGGCGCTGCTCGCCGACAATAATCGCGCGCTCCTAACGGAATTTTGCCCTGTCGAAGCGCCAGCGTTGATGCCCGACTGGTGCCCGGCGCTCGGCACCGCCGAGATTCCGGCGAGCGATCTCGATCCGCCGCAATCGCCCGGCCGGTTGGCGACGTTGGAGCGGATCGCGGCCTGGTTTCTGGCGCAAGGCTTGCGCGTCCACAGCGGACTGATCAAACATTGAGAGGTGGGCGCCCCGCCCTCGATTGGCACAAAGGCTTTCCATGCCTGACGCACCCCCTGTCGTCGGTCTGCTGCTCGCGGGCGGGCTCTCGCGGCGCATGGGTGGGGGCGACAAGTCGTTGCGTCTGCTCGCGGGCCGCCCGGTCCTCGCGCATGTGATCGAGCGCATCCAGCCGCAGGTTCGCCGGCTCTGCCTGAACGCCAATGGCGACCCGTCGCGCTTTACGATTTATGGTCTTCCCGTGGTGCCCGACAGTGTCGAGGGTTTCGTGGGGCCCTTGGCCGGTGTGCTGGCGGGTTTGGACTGGGCGGCTGCCAACGCGCCGGACTGCCACTGGGTCGCGAGCGCCCCCACCGACTCGCCCTTCCTGCCGCGCGATCTGGTCCGGCGCCTGCTGTCGCCTTGCCTTGCAGGCGAAGCCGATATGGCCTGCGCCACGAGCGATGGCCAGGCACATCCTGTGGTGGGGATATGGCCGGTCTCGCTTCGTGCCGAGCTTCGACGCGCCCTGGTCGAGGAAGGAGTCCGCAAGGTCGATCTCTGGACCGCGCGTTACCGGCTTGCGCAGGTCGAGTTTTCGTCGGAGCCTGTCGATCCCTTTTTCAATGCGAACCGTCCGGAGGACCTGGCCGAAGCCGAGCGGCTGGCATCGTTGGCGCCCTGAACCTCGCGAAAATCCTTCCCCTCACTGCAGAACGACCCATGTCCCTTACCTTGAAGCGGCTCCCGCTCGATCTGCGACCGATCCTCGGGATTTTTGTCCTGTTGTCCGTGCTGGGAGCCGCGGCCACCGCCAACGCCGCGGTTCCCACGGCGGAGCAGAAAGCCGCGATTTGCGGATCGCGGTCGAGTTGCAAGATCACCAAGACGACCGATGCCGGCAAGGACAGTGAGGGCAAGGCGCTGGCCGTCGTGGAGCTGCATCTGGCACTGGCCGACCGGCCGGCCGAGGCACCGGAAGAAGGCTGCTTCTCCGACCCCGATTCCGACGCCAAGGATGGCGGCATCGAATATTGGCTGATCAGCGCGGGCGACGCGCCGCTGCGGTTGATGTCCCTCTGCAATGACGGCTATGGCGCGGCCGGCGTGGGCGAGGACGAGGTCACGATCAAGGACAACCGCTTGATCCATGACCAGAGCGGCGGCTCGGCCTGGCGCTGGGAGGCGGTCGTGACCTACAGCCTCTCGCCCTTTCGCGAATTGCGGGAACGCAGCTGCTCCTTCAACACGGTAATGCCGAACTCGGGCACGGTGCTCGATCTCGACATGCGAAGCCTGCAGGCGCGTTCCCTGGGGTGGCAGGAATCCGCGAACGCGGCCTCCGACGAAGACGGGGAGATGGGCTGTCCCGACTGGCCGGACTCGCTCGACCGCAAATTCGTGGCGCAGCCGACCTCGGACAGCGTGGCCGCCTATGTGGTGCCGGCGCCCTTGGGCAGCGCTGCCGATCCCGTCGCGACGGGGACGGTGCTGGGCAATTGCTCGCTCGAGCTTTCCACCGACGGCAAGAGCGGGTTCCTTGTCTTCGGCAAGCCCGCCGACGGCGAGGCGAGTGCCGATATCCGGATCATCGCGCAGGGCTATAACGAGTTGCTGCTGCAGCTTTACGATCCCACGGCGGTGAAGGAGACCGCCGCCGCCGAAGGCAAGTCCTGGGTCCAGGCGCCTCATTTCGAGATCTGGACGGCCGTCGAAGCGCAGAGCGCCGACGAACCGGCCGGTGTCGATTACTACCAGCTCGGTATCGGGCTCGACGGCAAGCTTTATCCGGGCGCGGGCAAGCCGGCCGACCTGCCGGTCGTGGAGCGGTGGTCCGGTACGGACGAGCGGGGCCGGGCCGTGCAACTCTTCCGGCTGCGTTGGGAGGACCAATGGGCCTTCCTCGCTGGCGTCGGCGTGGTCTACTCGCAGTCCCTCAACGGGAAACAGGCGCGGCTGGTCTCGACCGCCGGCATCGTCAAGAACCGCCCGCTGATCCTGCCGGCGGTCTGGGCGCATCAGCCCGAGGAGACCGGCCAGGGCGGCGCGCATTGCGCCGTAGAAGGCAAGATCCTGACCGTTCAGCCCTAGAGCAAGATCGGATCGGCTTGAATCGAGCTGATCCGTGAATCTTGCTCTGATTCAAATAACTAGAGCCTGGTCGTCTCAAGTC
>NZ_JBOHKS010000005.1:0-9864 GCF_050729195.1 Hypericibacter sp. | reverse complement strand
CATCCCGCCCGTTCTGCCCGGCGCAACGCGGCCGAAGCCTGAAAGGTCAGAGCGACCCGCGCATCACCAGCACCGGGAAGTTCGAGCCGGCGGCGAATTCCGCCAGCTCCGGCGGCAGCCGTCCGGCCAGGTCGCAACCCAGCACCAGCAGCTGCGGCTGTTCTCGCTCCAGCGCCTGCCGCAAGGCCCGGCCGTCGGGACCGATCGCGGGGCGGATCAGGATGCGTTTCGGATCGGTCCCGATGCCTTCCTCGAGAAGGCTCCGCCGCGCCTCATACTCGGCCCTATCCTTGGCCGGGATGATGACCAGCAAAGGCCGTTCCTCGTCGCGCGCGGTGCGCTGCGCCAGATCGAGCGCGGCATCGCCGCAGGGCGAGTTGGAGAAGACGACGGCGATCGGTGCCTCGGCCCGCGCCCGGGTCGGCATCGCCATCAGCACCGAGCAGCCGAGGCGCTTGGCCATCTCGGTCGATGAGCGTCCCAGGGCCTGCCCCTCGATCATCCGCTGGCGACGGCCGATCGCCAGGAGATCGGCCGAGCCGGCGGCCGCTTCGATGGCGCCCTCGATCCGCCCGCGCACGACGCGGAAAGACCAGCGCAGGCGCAAGGCCTCGGCCTTCATCCGCAGGGCGTTGCGCGCCATGCCCGCTTGATTGCGGAGATCCTGCTCGAGTTTCGCCGCGTCCAGGCCTTGGACCGTGCTGGTCAGGCGACAGACCTCGCGGGCGAAAGGCTGGCGCGCCAGATTGATCAGGTCCTCATCCTCGATGAACAGACCCTCGAGCTCGGCATGAAGCCGCACGGCCAGCGTTGCCGCATGATCGAGCGCGGCCATGCTTTCGGGCGAGGCATCGAGCGCCACCAGGATGCGCCGCATGGCGGCGATTTCGCGTTCCGCGGTCATACCCTGCCTCCTTGTCCGCCCTCGGTGCCCTCGTCGCCGCCGACGCCAAAGCGCCGCCGCTGCTGAACCAACGCAATCAGCCGATCCTCGACCCGCCGGTTGACGCTGCCCTTGGGAAATTTCCCGTCATCCTCACGGGCACCCGCCGGGAAACCGGTCAGGAGCTCGATGCCCTGGTCGATCGTCTCGATCGGAAAGATCCGGAACTGGCCCTTGTGCGCCGCCTCGACGATGTCCCGCCGCAGCATGAGATGGCGGACATTCGTCGACGGGATCAGGACGCCCTGCTTGCCCGTCAGCCCGTGATGGCGGCAGACATCGAAATAGCCTTCGATCTTCTGATTGACGCCGCCGATGGCCTGCACCTGACCGAACTGGTTGACCGAGCCGGTCACGGCGAAGGACTGGTCGATCGGCAGCTCGGAGAGCGCCGACATCAGCGCATAGAGCTCCGCCGAAGACGCGCTGTCGCCATCGACACCACCATAGGACTGCTCGAACACCAGCGTCGCCGACAGCGAGAGCGGCTGGTCGCTGGCATAGCGCGCCGCAAGGAAGGCCGAAAGGATCAGCACGCCCTTGGAATGGGTCGGCCCGCCCAGCTCGACGCGGCGTTCCACATCGATCACCTCGCCCCGCCCCAGCCTGACCCGCGCCGTGATGCGGCTCGGCTTGCCGAAGGAGAAGTTCGGCAGCGACAGCACCGACAGGCCGTTGATCTGCCCGACCTTGCTGCCGGCCGTGTCGATCAGCACGATGCCGTTATCGATGATCTCCAGCGACTTCTCGCGCACGCGGCCCGAGCGATAGATCTGCTGGTCGATCGCCTTCTCGATATCGTCGGCGCCGATCACCTCATGCTTGGCCCTGCCCGCCCAGTAATCGGCCTCGCGCATCACATCGGCGACGTCCCCGATCCGGGTGGTGAGCTTCTGATTGTCGTCGGCGATCCGGCCGGCCTGCTCAATCAGCCGGGCCACCGCGCCCCGATCGAGCGTCTTCAGCCCTTCGCGCCGGGCGATGGTGGCGATCAGCTGCGCATAAGCCAGAACCGCCTCGCCTTCGCGCGGCATGTCGTCGTCGAAATCGGCCGCCACCTTGAAGAGATCGTTGAACTCGGGATCTTGCGCCGCCAGCAGGTAATAGATATCGCGCGTGCCGACGATCAGCACCTTGACGTCGAGAAAAACGGGCTCGGGCTCGACCGTCGTCGTCGAGACGAGGCTCAGGGCCTGACCCGGCGATTCGATGGTGATCTGACGCGCGCGCAGAGCCCGCTTCAGGGCCTCATAAGCATAGGGCTGGGTCAGCAGCTTCTGCGCGTCGAGCATCAGATAGCCGCCATTGGCACGATGAAGCGCACCCGCCTTGATCAGCGTGAAATCCGTGATCAGGGCGCCCAGCTCGGCCAGATTCTCTACCCGTCCGACCAGGTTGGGCATGGTCGGGTTGTCCTCATAGATGACGGGCGCACCGACCTGATGGGTGTGATCGACCAGCAGATTGACCCGGTAGCGGCGGAAGCGGTCGCGCACGGCCGGCGACAGGCGCGGCGTTCCCGGCGCCCCCTGGCTCTCGCCCTCGGTCGGCAGGAAGGCGTCGGCATTGTCGACGATGTCCTTCTCGACCGCGCCCAGATAGGCCAGCACCTCGGGCAGATCGCGGAAATGCTCTTTCACCACGGCGATGCCGGTGGCGACCGCGGCACTCGTCACCTGGCGATCGAGTTCGCGCGCCTGGTCGCGCCGTTCGCGCTCCCAGGCCGGAAATTTACGCAGCTCCTCCTCGAGCTCTTCCTGAAGCGTCTTGAGGTCCGCCTCGATCCGCTTGCGCTCGGCTTCAGGAAGTTTCTGAAAGTCTTCGGGGCTGAGCGCCGCGCCCTCGCGCACCGGCGCGAAGGCGAATCCCATGGGCGTGCGCAACAGCGAGATGCCCTTCGGCTGGGCTTCGGCCTGCAGCCGTTCGAAGATCTCGGCCTGGCGGGTCTTGGTGGCCTCGTCGATCAGCTGCCGGCGATTGCGATATTCCTCGCCCTCCAGGATCGCCGGGATGGCGACGCGCAGATCCTCGATCAGACCGCGCATCTCGCTTTGCAGCTTGCTGCCCCGGCTCGGCGGAAGCTTCAGCGCAATCGGCCTGTATGGCACTTCGAAATTATTGACGTAGCAGAGGTCGGGGGGCACGTCGCCGGCGCGGGCGCGCTGCTGGAGGAAGCCGAAGGCGATGGTGTGCTTCCCGGTTCCCCCGGGGCCCAGCGCGAAGAGGTTGTAGCCCTGGCGGCGGATCCCGATGCCGAACTCCAGGGAGCCGAGCGCCCGCTCCTGCCCGACGATGCGATGAAGATCCTTCAGTTCCGCCGTCGTCTGGAAAGGCAGCTCGGCAGGTTCGCAACGGCGATAGAGCACCTCGGGCTTGAGCGGAGCGACAGTTGCGGCCACGGATCCTCACTTTTCAACAATGCATGATCATGACGAAGCCCGCCCCGTCTCCAGGGCGGGCGCGACTATATCATGCAGGAGCGAGGACTGCCGACCCTCTGGCCGGCATGGCTTTTATGTCATTCCGATGTCCCGGCGGCGGGGCTTTGCGGCAGACCGGCCGCCACATCCGGGACGACACCTCCGCTCGCCTCGCCGGCGGGCTGGGAGGGACGGGTGGCCAAGGCCTGGCCGTCGAACGGCCCGAACAAGCCGATGCCCGCCATCAGCACCAGGATAGCCATGATCGCCAAGCGACCGCGACCGGCGAAGGGACGGTCGTTCGCGACCGTTCCGGGAGCCGCCGGCTTGTGTCCCGTGATCATGGCCCACACCAGGTTCTCGCGAGCCAAGAGCCAATGGCCCAGGATCGCGGCGACATGAACGCCCGCCAGGATCATGATCAGGTTGCCCAGCACCTGATGGAGATCGCCCATGGCGCGGCTGCCGCTGCCCATGACGGCGATCAGCGGCGAGCCCGCCTGATAGCCGCGCGCCGCCGCCGCCGACAGCCCCGTCCAAACGATCGCGAGCAACAACAGGACCATCGCCAGGACCATCAGCCCGCCCAGCGGGTTATGCCCGACGAAATGGGCCGGCTTGAAGCGGACGAGGCCTTTCAGATAGTCCAGGATGGAGCGCCAGGAGAACAGGAAATCGGCGAAGCGCGAATGCGGGCTGCCGATGAATCCCCACAAGATCCGAAACAGCAGCAGCAGGAGGATGAAATGCCCCGCGCCGACATGGAGCGTGAACATGACGCCACGCTCGCCGCTCGTGACATAGGCCAGCAGAACGGACAGCGCCAAGAGCCAATGAAAGATCCGCGTCGGCAAATCCCAAACACGGACGGAAGCACTCGGCATGATTCTCTTCTCCGGCGACGGGGGCACGTCGGTTGAGCGACCCGTCGTCAATTATGATCCCGACTTTTGTAAACAAGGAGCCGTCAGGCCGAGACCGATGGTCACAAGCTGGACTCATCGCCCCCAAAGAGAACATGTCGGAGAAGGCTGTCGGAAACCTTACGGCCGCGAGCGCATCGCAGTTGCAACGTAAGGCGATGTCGTCACCGATCGAGCCGGCATCATGCGTCGATTACCCCGCATAATCGGGTTCGGCGATGCCGCGCTGGCCGACATCGGCGACCAGCAGATGACCGGACAAGGGCGATGCGCGAAGCTGCTCATCGGTCAGTCCGAGCGAGGCGGTCGTGATGAAGAGTTGCTTCATCCCCTCGCCTCCGAAACCGACGGCGCTCGGCTGCGGCACCGGGACCTTCACCCGCCGTTCGAGCTTCCCGTCGGGCGTGATCTGGGCCACGCACCAGCCATCCCAGAGCGACACCCAGAGGCAGCCATCGGCATCAACCGTCATGCCGTCCGGCTGCTCCGGCACCGCGCCGAATTTATGGAAGCTCTGCCGCGGCCCCACGGCGCCGCTCGCGGGATCGATGTCGTAGCCATAGATCTCGCGCGAGGGGCTGTCGGTCCAATAAGCCCGCTTGCCGTCGGGGCTGAAGGCCGGTCCGTTGGCGCAACCGATCTTCCGGTCGATGACCGAGACTTTGCCGGCCTGATCCAGCATGTAGAAGCTGCCGGTCGGCGTGACCCAATCCTGATTGCAGCTGCCGGTCCACAAGCGCCCGCGCCGGTCGACCTTGGCATCGTTGAAACTGTTCTCCGGATGGCCGGCCTCGGGATTGACCATGTCGGCGCGCTGACCCGTCTTCGGATCGAGCCGGTGAAGGCCGGTATCGTCGACAACGATCCATCGGCCCTGGCGATCGAACACCATGCCGCCCAGCCCCGTCGGCAAGCTGGCCTTCAGCGTCTCGTTGCGGCCGCTGGCCGGATCGAAACGGAAGATCGACGGCCCCCGCAAATCGAGCCAGTAAAGTTTACGCTCGGCCTCGCGCCAGAGCGGGCCTTCGCCCAACGCCGACCGAAAATCCAGAGCCCGCTCGACATGTTCCACGGCGCTGCCTCCCCTTGCCGGCCGGACGGTCAAGCCGCCGGCTCGTTTTTTTTGCCGGGAGGAATTAGGCGGCGCGCTTGGTTGCAACGTCAAGGCGCTATAGACTTGCGGCCGGGTGGTGTCCGGTTCTGCCGAGGACCGGCGTTTGCGAGACATAGGGGTGTCGTTCATGCGAGTTTCCGGAGCGTCCGGTTCGTTCAAGAGAGCCGGACTTCTTCCGGTCTTCGGCCTGTTGGGGCTGCTGTTCGCCGCCCCCGCGCAGGCGCAGGACGCGGTCCGTTGCACCGACATCCCCGATCCCGTCGCCAAGACCCGCGATGCCATCATCGCCGCGACGAAGCAGAAGGATTTCGGCGCCTTCTCCCCGCTGATCGATCGCAATGCCTTCGCCGCCTCGGTCGGCGACGACATCGAGCCGATCTCCTATTGGGAAAGCCTGAAGAAGCAGGGCGACGATGTCAGGCCGATCATGGCGGCGCTGCTGAAAATGCCTTGCTCGGTCTATCAGGGTGCCGAAGGCGAGGTCTTCACCTGGCCGAGCGCCGCCGACATTCCCTATGAGAAGCTCACCAAGAAGGAGATCGCCGATCTCCAGAAGCTCTATGAAGGGCAACTCGAAGACCAGTATATCGAAGGCCATGAGGTCGGCTATTACGCCGGCTGGCGGCTCTCGATCAATTCCGATGGCACCTGGTCCGAATTCGTCGCCGGCGATTAGCGCCAGTTCACCCGGAGGGCCCGGACGATGTTGCAGAATCGCCAGATCCTTCTCGCCTCCCGCCCCTTCGGCGAGCCGAAGCCGGAGAATTTCCGGCTGGCGACGACGGAGATTTCGGATCGTCCGGAACGCGGGCTACTGCTCAAGACGCTCTGGCTGTCGGTCGATCCCTATATGCGGGGCATCATGGACGAGGGCGACTCTTACACCCCCGCGGTGGATATCGGCGGCGTCATGGATGGCGGCACCGTCAGCCTGGTGCTTTCCTCACGACACGCGGACCACAAAGCCGGCGATCTCCTCGTCGGCTATACCGGCTGGCAGGAATATGCACATACCGACGGCGAGGGCTTGAGGAAGATCGATCCGAAAACGGCTCCTATCTCGACGGCACTGGGTCTCCTCGGAATGCCCGGCATGACCGCCTATACCGGGCTGCTCAATATCGGACTGCCGAAATCCGGCGAGACCCTGGTCGTCGCCGCGGCCTCGGGTGCAGTCGGGTCTGCCGTCGGCCAGATCGCCAAGCTGAAAGGCTGCCATGTGGTCGGCATCGCCGGAGGGCCGGAGAAAACGAGATATGTCGTCGATGAGCTGGGCTTCGATACCGGGCTCGATCATCGGGCGGCCGACTTCCCCGCCCGCCTCAAGGCCGCTTGCCCGAAGGGCATCGATATCTATTTCGAGAATGTCGGCGGCCATGTCTGGGAGGCGGTCTACCCGCTGCTGAACGATTTCGCACGGGTTCCCGTCTGCGGCCAGATCGCGAATTACAGCGACACCGGCCTCCCGCCGGGACCCGATCGGGCGCTGGCGTTGATCGGCACCATCCTCACCAAGCGCTGGCGGATGCAGGGTTTCATCGTCAGCGATTTTGCCGATCAGACCGACGAGTTCCTGCGCGACGTCGGCGGCTGGTTGCGCCAGGGCAAGCTGAAATACAAAGAAGACGTGGTGGTCGGCCTCGAGAACGCGCCGGCCGCTTTCATGGGCCAGCTCAAGGGCCGCAATTTCGGCAAGCTCCTGATCAAGGTCGCCGACGCCCCCGCCTGAGGCCAGCCTTGATCCGATCGCGATCCCTTGCCGTACTGATCGCGTGCGATCGCTCGCGTATCCCCCGGAGCTTGCGCGGAGAGGAATCTCTTGAGCGTCACCGAACGGCCGGGCTGGGCCTGGGTCACCGGCGCCAGCAGCGCCCCGCTGCAACAACGGCTCTCAAGCGCAATGCGGGGGCCCCGCCTGGACAGCGATTCGTGCGGATTCATACGACAGGGAACCGAAGTCGGATCACTCGCAGTCCGCGCCTATCTTCCTGTGATCCAGATGGCTTGAGGGCGCGTATCCAATCCGAGCATCGAAAGCGACGGCTGGGCGGCAGGCGCGGGTAGAACCCTCTCCGGTCGGGGGCCGGGTCGCTTGTCGAGCTGTCGCTGCGGTTGTTACATGGCGGCGTGCAACCGACCGATCCCAAACCGCTGGGTCCTGTGAGCCAGGATTTTGCGCGACTTCTCGGCCTGATCGCCGCGAACCGCGATGAGGATGCCTTTGCGCAAATTTTCGACCATTACGGCCCTCGCGTTAAGGCCTACTTCCGCCGGCTCGGCATGCCCTCGGCCGCCGCGGAAGATCTGGTGCAGGACGTGATGGTGGCGGTCTGGCAGAAGGCCGGGCAGTTCGACCCCTCCCGGGCGACGGCGGCCACCTGGATCTACGCCATCGCACGAAATCGCCGGATCGACCTGCTGCGTCGCGAACGTCGTCCCGAGATCGACCCCACCGACCCGATGCTGATGCCCGGTCCGGAAGCCGATCCCTACAACCAGGTTGTCGTCGCGCAAGCAGAAAGCCGGCTGCAGCGTGCCGTCGCCACCCTGCCGGAAGACCAAGTCTTCCTGCTGCATAAATCCTTCTTCGAGGACAAATCCCACAGCGTCATCGCCGCCGAGCTGGGGCTGCCCCTTGGAACTGTAAAATCCCGCCTTCGCCTGGCACTGGGCAAGCTGAAGGCAATCGTCAAGGAGCCCACCTGATGGCGACGCATCATCCCGGGGAAGAGCTCCTGCTGGCTTATGCGTCGGGCTCGCTGCCGGAGCCTCAGGCCCTGCTGGTTGCCACGCATATGGCGCTATGCCCGTCCTGCCGCCTGGCCGTCGAGGCGTATGAAGCGTTGGGCGGAAGCCTGCTCGAGGCGCTGAACCCCGAACCGCTCTCGGTCACGAGCCGTCAGCAGCTCCTCGGCCGCTTGCCCCGCGGAGCCACTCTCTCGGCGCCACCCGCATTGCGCCCGCCGTCGCCCTCGACCCGGCCCGCCCTGCCGGAGCCGCTCCGCGGTTACATCGGCGGCAGCCTCGACAAGGTCGCCTGGCGGCGCCAGGGCTCGGCCCACGAAGCCCGGCTGCTCCCAAACCCTGCCGGCTTCGTGACTCAATTGCTGCAAACCCGGGCCGGCGGTTCCATTCCGCGGCATACCCATGAAGGAACCGAGCTGACACTGGTTCTTGCCGGCGGGTTCTCGGACGAGGTCGGTCGGTACCTGGCGGGCGATGTGGCCATGACGGATGGCTCAATCACTCACCGTCCGGTTGCGGACGCGGATGAAGACTGCCTTTGCCTCATCGTGCGCGACGCACCGCTCCGGTTCACCGGGGCGGTCGGGTTCATTTTAAATCTTCTGTTCCGTCATTGACCTGACTTACGACGCAAGACTTCGCGAATCTTGGCTTGGCGAGGATTCAAAAACGGCGAAATCTTCCTGTGACTATGGGGCCTTCCGACCAAAGTCGTAGGTAATTTCCCCTACAGGCACGGGATGACACTCCGATGCCCGAAAAAAATCACAGACTCCAATTGCGAAAGCGGCAGTTGCTGTGTGATGCAGCTTTCGTTTTCGGTCTCGATCATAATCGCGTGAACCTGACATCGTGATGT
This sequence comes from Hypericibacter sp., assembly GCF_050729195.1. Taxonomy (NCBI): domain Bacteria; kingdom Pseudomonadati; phylum Pseudomonadota; class Alphaproteobacteria; order Rhodospirillales; family Dongiaceae; genus Hypericibacter; species Hypericibacter sp. Next base: position 860 of record NZ_JBOHKS010000005.1, on the reverse strand, counting down.
GAGGTTTTACGAAATTCTAACTTGCCAGGATCGGTTGTCCCTGCTGCATTGATCCGACGGCATTCAACAGTCGTATTCTCTTCAAGCGGACTGCGGACGCTGCGAGGTATGAAGGAGACGAGCATGGGGAGCGTCGCCAGCTACAGTACCGACCGGCTGGATCGAAACCTTCTCCGTTATGCGATGAAGCTTCCGACTCTGTCCGCCGAGGAAGAGGGCGAGTTGACGCGTGCCTGGTCGATCGAGCGCGACGATGTCGCGCTGCAGAAGCTGGTCAGCGCCCATCTCCGCATGGTGATCTCGCAAGCAACCCGGTACCGGTCTTATGGCCTCGCCTTGTCCGACCTGGTGCAGGAAGGCACCGTCGGGCTGATGCAGGCGGCGGAGCGGTTCGATCCGGGACGCCAGGTTCGATTTTCAACCTATGCGATCTGGTGGATCAGGGCAGCCATACAGGATTATGTGCTGCGCAACTGGTCGGTCGTACGGGTCGGGACGACCCATGCCGAGAAGCGGCTGTTCTTCAATCTCCGGCGTCTGCGGGCCAAGATCGCACAGTCCGGCATCGGCACCCTCAACCCCGAACAGGCCGCCATCCTGGCGCGGGAGTTGAATGTCTCGCTCGACGTCATCGAGAACATCGACTCCCGTCTCTCCGCGCGGGACTGCTCGGTCAATGAGCCGTTCGGCGAGAATGGGGACGGGGAATGGCAGGACATGCTCGCCGACGAGCGCGCCACGCCCGAAGAACAGGTGACCGCCGATCTCGACTCCCAGACGCGCTCCCGCTGGCTGGCCGCCGCGATGAGCGAGCTGCCGGATCGCGAGCAGATCATCATCCGCAAGCGCCATCTGGCCGA
>NZ_JBOHKS010000004.1:0-7842 GCF_050729195.1 Hypericibacter sp. | reverse complement strand
GGCCAATCTCGATCTCGCGCGGATCCAGGGCTCGGGCCCGCATGGCCGCATCGTCAAAGCCGATGTCGAAGGTGCCAAGTCGTCGGGCATTGCTGCCGCGCCCGCGGCTCCCAGCGCGCCGGCACCGCGCCCGGCTGCGGCAGCACCCGCGGCCGCCTCGGCGACGCCGCTGCCGACCGAGGGCTTCACCGAGCTGCCGCTCAGCACGATGCGCAAGGTGATCGCGCGCCGGCTGATGGAATCCAAGCAGACCATTCCGCATTTCTACCTGACGGTCGAGGCCGACATCGACGCGCTCCTGGCGCTGCGCACGCAGCTCAACGCCAAGGCCGGCGAGGGCGTGAAGCTCTCGGTCAACGATCTCGTCATCAAGGCCTGCGGTATGGCGCTGGCGCGGGTTCCGCGCGCCAATGCGATCTGGGGCGGCGACAAGATCCTGCTCAACAAGACCTGCGACGTCTCGGTCGCGGTGGCGCTGGATGACGGGCTCATCACGCCCATCATCCGCTCGGTCGACCGGAAGGGCCTCGCCACGATCTCGTCGGAGATGAAATCGCTCGCCGACCGCGCCAAGGCCGGCAAGCTCCTGCCCGAGGAATATCAGGGTGGCGCCTTCTCGCTCTCCAATCTCGGCATGTTCGGCATCAAGGAGTTCGCGGCCGTCATCAACCCGCCGCAGGGCTCGATCCTCGCCGTCGGCAAGGGCGAGCAGCGCGCGGTGGTGAAGGGCGGGGCGCTTGCCGTCGCCACCATGATGAGCTGCACCATCTCCTGCGACCACCGCGTCATCGACGGCGCCATCGGCGCGCAGTTCCTGGACGCGATCAAGAAGCTGCTCGAAGATCCGATCACGATGATGCTGTAGGAGGGCGGCCATGGTTTGCGTGGTACTCCCCTCCCTAACCCTCCCCCTCAAGGGGGGAGGGGATGAAAATTCGAAGGGCGACGCTCCACCAGAATCCCTTCCCCCCTTGAGGGGGAAGGTGCGGAAGGGGGGTGGCCGCAGTCTGGTTGCTGATCATCGACGGGGTGCCCCATGAACCCTCCCTACAAGCTCTATGGCTGTAAGCGCTGCGGCTCCGTCCCGATCGAAATGGCGCTGGCGGAGGTAGGCGCGCCGGCCGAGATCCTCGAGCTCGACTTCGCCGGCAACGAGCAATGGGGAGACGCCTATCGCAAGGTCAATCCGCTGGGCCGCATCCCGGCGCTCGAGCTGCCGGACGGCACGATCGTCACGGAATCCGCCGCCTGCCTGCTGATCGTCTGCGAGCGTCATCCCGAGGCGGGATTGTTGCCGCCGGCGAACTCCAGCGACCGCGGTCGGCTCTATCGCTGGCTGATGTTCGCCTCCAACAACATCTATGAGGCGATCGGCCGGGTCGATTATCCCGACCGCTATGTCGAGGACAAGGCCGCGGCGCCGGGCGCCGAGAGAGTCGCGATGAAGGATCTGGAGCGCTTCTGGCAGATGGTCGAGACCCATTTGAAGCCGGGGCCCTATGCGCTGGGTCAGCGCTATTCCGCGCTCGATCTCTATCTCAGCGTGCTGGCGCGTTGGTCTGTGCGCGACTGGGTCATCGACAACTGCCCACGCCTCGCCGACATGGTGCGCGTGACGGCGGCGCGGCCCAAGGTGGCGCCGGTCTGGCAGTATCATTTCGGCAGCGAGCCGATCTAAAACGCAAGAGCCGAGCTCAGGAGAGGCTGAATGGCCGAGAATTTCGACATCGTCATCATCGGCAGCGGCCCCGGCGGCTATGTGGCCGCGATCCGCGCGGCCCAGCTCGGCAAGAAGACCGCGATCGTCGAGCGCGAGAATCTGGGCGGCATCTGCCTCAACTGGGGCTGCATCCCGACCAAGGCGTTGCTGCGCTCGGCCGAGATCTATCACAACATGAAGAACGCGGCGGCTTATGGGCTGAGCGCGGAGAAGATCAGCTACGACCCCTCGAAGGTGGTGGAGCGCAGCCGCAAGGTGGCGAACCAGCTCTCGAACGGCGTCAAGTTCCTGATGAAGAAACACAAGATCACGGTGTTCGACGGCGACGCCAAGCTCGCCGGCAAGGGCAAAGTGACGGTGACGAAGGGCGGCAAGCCGGTGGCCGATCTCGCCTCACCCGCGATCATCCTCGCTACCGGGGCCCGCGCCCGCGCGCTGCCCGGCCTCGAGCCCGACGGCAAGCTGGTCTGGACCTATCGCGAGGCGATGGTGCCGCCCGCCATGCCGAAATCGCTCCTCGTCATCGGCAGCGGCGCCATCGGCATCGAGTTCGCCAGCTTCTATCGCAATTTCGGCGTCGAGGTGACGGTGGTCGAGGTGATGGACCGCGTGCTCCCGGTCGAGGATGCCGAGATCTCTGCGTTCGCCAAGAAGGCGTTCGAGAAGCAGGGCATGAAGATCATGCTCTCGGCCACGGTGAAGGCCCACAAGAAGGGCGCCGACAATGTCACCGCGACGATCGAGGCTGGCGGAAAATCATCAGACATCACCGTCGATCGCGTCATTCTCGCGGTGGGCATCGTCGGCAATGTCGAGAATCTGGGCCTCGAAGGCACGCAAGTGAAGGTCGAGAAGACCCATGTCGTGACCGAAGAGTGGGGCGTCACGGGTGAGCCCGGCATCTATGCCATCGGCGACCTGACCGGGCCGCCCTGGCTGGCGCATAAGGCGATGCATGAGGGCGTCATCTGTGTCGAGAAGATCGCAGGCCTGAAGGGCGTTCATGCGATGAACAAGGACAACATCCCGGGCTGCACCTACTGCCTGCCGCAGGTGGCGAGTGTCGGCCTGACCGAAGCCGCGGCCAAGGCCAAGGGCCATGAAGTCAAGGTCGGGCGCTTCCCCTTCATCGGCAACGGCAAGGCGATCGCGCTGGGCGAGCCCGAGGGCCTGGTCAAGACCGTGTTCGACGCCAAGACCGGCGAGCTCCTGGGCGCCCATATGATCGGCGCCGAGGTGACCGAGCTGATCCAGGGCTACGCCATCGCGAGAACGCTCGAGACCACCGAAGCCGAGCTGATCGCGACCGTGTTCCCGCACCCGACGCTCTCCGAGATGATGCATGAGAGCGTGCTCGACGCCTATGGACGCGCGCTCCACATCTGACATCGCACGAATGGGCGAGGGCAGCGACCCCGCATCGGCGCTGCTCGATCGGGCGTTGCTCCAGCCCTATCTTGAGGCGGGGGAGAAGATCATATGGACCGGTCGGCCGGGGCCGGCCCGGTTTCGTCCTCCGATGACCACTGCCAGCGCATGGAAAAAATACAAAATACTGCCACTGCTACTGGCTGGCGTGACGGTGCTCATCGCCAGCAAACTCGAATACAAAGATCCCAGCCGGTCGTGGCAATTCGACCTCATCGTAGGATTTCTGTTGGCCCTATCGTACTTTGCTCTGCTTTTACTTTTTGGCCTTGCAAGGGTACTTCTCGCCTGGCGATCCCGCGTTCGCCTTTTACCGGGGCTGTCTTATGCCCTCACCGATCGCCGGGTGCTTTCGTTTGATCGTAAATCCAAGCAGCGGCCAACGTCAGTTGTCTACGACCCTTTGACACCGGTCGAAGTCGCGGAAAGAGCTGACGGCACAGGTTCTGTCATCCTTGGGACCACGGAATATGAACTACTCAGAGGGAAAAAGCTGAGTGCCTCCAAGAAGGCCAAGCTGATTTTGGAAGAGATTGAGCATGCCAGGTTTGTTTTTGCGATGGCGGAGAAAGCGCGTCAGGCTTGGGTCAATTCTCAAACAGCCGCAGATCGCTGATCCATGGGAACACTGGATACCATGCTCGAGCTCGGTGACGATGGTAGCGCCGATCTCATGCTCTTCCCTCGATCTTATCAATCGCTCTGCTTCAAAGATTCGGCCTGACGGCAGTGGGGATCTTGCATTCGGCTTCCAGAGAGAAGATATGCAAGGCCAGGGCCGGGTCAGAAACCCTTGCCTCACCTTCGAAGATATCAATGACGTCCCGAGGGTCTTAAGCCTTGCTCAAGAGGCCCTGGCGAAACTGGGCTTTCAACCGGTATCCTGACCCCATGACCGAATCCGCCACCGTTCCAAGGCTCCGCCACCCCGAGAAGGCCCACAAGCCGGACAATCCGGTCGCGCGCAAGCCCAACTGGATCCGGGTCAGGGCGCCGATGTCGCGTGAATATCAGGAAACCCGCGCGCTGATGCGCCAGCTGGGCCTGGTCACGGTCTGCGAGGAGGCGGCCTGCCCGAACATCGGCGAGTGCTGGAAGCAGAAGCACGCCACCGTGATGATCCTGGGCTCGGTCTGCACCCGCGCCTGTTCCTTCTGCAATGTCGCCACCGGGCGGCCGGATCTGCTCGATCCGCATGAGCCCGCCCATGTGGCGGAGGCGGTGGGCAAGCTCGGCCTGCATCACATCGTCGTCACCTCGGTCGATCGCGACGATCTCGAAGATGGCGGGGCCGCGCATTTCGCGGAAACGATTCGGCGCATCCGCGCGGCGGCGCCCCAGACCACGATCGAGGTGCTGACGCCGGACTTCCTGCGCAAGGAAGGCGCGCTCGAGATCGTCGTCGAGGCGCGGCCCGACGTCTACAACCACAATCTCGAGACCGTGCCGAGGCTCTATCGCGAGGTGCGGCCGGGCGCTCGCTATTTCCATTCGCTGCGGCTGCTGCAGCGGGTGAAGGAGCTCGACCCGTCGCGCTTCACCAAGTCGGGCATCATGGTCGGGCTGGGCGAAACCAAGGACGAGGTCGCGCAGGTGATGGACGATCTGCGTTCGGCCGACGTCGATTTCATCACCATCGGCCAGTATCTGCAGCCCACGCCCAAGCATCACGCGGTCGAGCGTTTCGTGACGCCGGCCGAGTTCACCGGGATGCGCGACATGGCGCTGACGAAAGGGTTCCTGCTGGCGGCAAGCTCACCGCTGACGCGCTCCTCCTACCATGCGGGCGAGGATTTCGAACGGCTCAAGGCGGCCCGGCTGGCGAAGCTCGCCGCCGCCCACGCCTGATCCTCTGGCGCCGGTCCACCTCCTCCCATGCCCACCCACGCCGAACAGCGCGTCCTGCCCTATAGCCAGGCGCAGCTTTTCGATCTCGTCGCCGATGTCGAGCGCTATCCCGAGTTCCTGCCCTGGTGCGTGGGCGCTCGCATCCGCAAGCAGCTGCCGGACGGCACGATGGAGGCCGATCTGGTGATCGGCTTCAAGATGTTCCGCGAGCGCTTCGCCTCGATCGTGAAGCCCGACCGCGCCAACCATCGCATCGACGTCAGCTATGTCGACGGGCCGTTCCGCTATCTGAACAATCACTGGAAGTTCATCGCCGAGGGCGAGAATCGCACGCGGGTCGATTTCTTCGTCGATTTCGAGTTCAAGTCGGCCCTGCTGCAGAAGGTGATCGGCGTCCTCTTCAACGAGGCCGTTAGGCGCATGGTCACGGCCTTCGAGACCCGGGCCAAGCAGCTCTACGGACGCGACATCGCCTAGGGCGCCGGCGGCGGCCCTGCGCCGCCCGCCTTTCCTCCCGGTCTTCCGGGCAGGATCGCAATCTCATCGAGATGGCGACGGCTCCACCGCCGGCGTAGAGTTGAAATCGGCCAATCGGACATCATTCCAAAGACTTGTCAGGACGCGCCAAACGCCGAGCCTGATCTGACATTCATTGACGGATGAAGCGAGGTACTGCCGTGGGTGCCGTTATTCGTTCCTGCGTCGTGGCGATCGGGCTTCTTCTGCCTCCCTTGTTTGCGGTTTCGGCCGACGCCGCAACGCCGCCGCCGGCGGGAATGACCCAGCAGCAATATGACGATCTGGTCAAAGCGGTCGGTCAGTCCGTCATCCAGACGCTCACGGAAAACGGCGTCGTCCCGGCGGCGCCGGTGGCTGCGGCCAAACCGGCCCCTGCCGGCGAGGAGGCGCAGCTGGTCGGACGGATCCGCAACATCATCGATTCGATCCCGACGGTGATGGAAGGCTATCCCGAGCTCTGGGGAGAATTGTCGCTGGTGCCGGACCGGCTGGATCAACCGAGCACGGGCGGCCGGGGCCTGGGGAGCTTTCTCGGCTTGCTGCTCCTGAGTGTCGTCGCCGCGCTTCTCGCCGAATTCGGCATCAGTCGGCTGACCCGTGGCAGGCGTGAGAGCATCGTGCGGCAGTTCACGGCCATCGGCGGCTTATGGCGCGTGGCGGCCGTGGCGTTCCTGGACGCGCTTGCCCTCGTTGCTCTCTGGCTCCTGGTGCAAGTGGCATTGGGGTCACTGTTCGCGCGGGCCGGGTTTCAGACCGAGGTTGCCGGGATCGTCCTCCGCGGCCTCGTGACCTGGCGGATGTTCCTGCTGCTGTTCCGGCTCTATCTGCGGCCCGACCTGCAGGTCATGCGCATCGCGCCGGTTCCCGACGCGAGCGCGCATCGGATCTTCGGCCTGTTCGGGTTCGCAGTTCTGGTCGGCATCATCGGTCGGGCCTGGATCGGCTTGCTGACTTCGCCGGCCGCCATTTCCGCCGCGATCCTGACGAATGGCACGGTCGAACTCTCCATCTTCATCGTGGTTCTCTTCATGCTGCGCGCGGATATCACCGTGTGGCTGCTCGGGCTGATCCGAGACGAAGGCGGCGGCAAGGGCGGCATCAGGATGGCACTCGCCCAGCACTGGCACTGGATCGCCTTGCCGCTGTTGCTCGTTCTCGGTCTGGGTCGCATCTATGACGCGGTCTCGGACCTCTTCGTCTTTCCCTTCGGCGCCATCCTCACGGTGAACATCATCTTGGGCTTGCTTCTGGCCGAGACGCTGTGGGCCTTCATCATCCGCCATCATCGCGCGGCCGTCCTCGCGGCATCCGGCAGCACGGATCCCGGCCGGCTGCTTCCTTTTCTGGTGCGGGCCATTCGTGCCACCATGTGGGTCATCGCGGCCGCGGTCCTGGTGCGGACCTGGGCCGTCGACGTCCTGAACCTCGTCGACGAACAGGAGTGGAGCCGATTCAGCCACGCCTGGACAACGACGGTGGTGACGGCGCTCATGGCCTACTTCGCGTGGGAAGCGGTTCACTTCGCCACCGAGCGGCGGCGCGGCCGGCCCAGGGCAGGAGTCACGGGGCCGGAGAGCGAAACCGGCGCCACCTCGGTTGGCGCCACGCGCCTCGAGACGCTGGCGCCGATCCTGCGGCTGATGCTCGGCATCATCATCATCATCACGGCGGCCCTGACGATCCTGGAGAGCCTGGGCGTCAGCATCACGCCGGTCATCGCCGGCGCCTCGATCTTCGGCCTCGCGATCTCGTTCGGCAGCCAGACCCTGGTCCATGACATCGTCTCGGGCCTTTTCTATCTGGCGGACGACGCGTTCCGGGTCGGCGAGTATATCGATGTCGGCAAGGCCAAGGGCACCGTCGAGGGCTTCACTCTGCGCTCGATCCGCATGCGCCATCAGAACGGCCAGATCCACACGATCCCCTTCGGGCAGTTGGGGCAGATCACGAATTTCAGCCGCGACTGGTCGACGCTGAAGTTCAATCTTCGGCTGGTGCGCGACACCGATCTCGACAAGCTGCGCAAGGTCACGAAGAAGATCGGGCTTGCGATGATGGAGGACCCCCAGTTCAAGAGCGACTTCCTGGAGCCGCTCAAGCTGCAGGGGATCGCGGAGGTGGCCGATACCGCCACCGTGATGCGCTTCAAGATGACGGTGCGCCCGGTTCGGCCGACCTACGTCCAGCGCGAGGCGATGAAGCGTCTGATCATTGGCTTCAAGGAGGCCGGGATCGAGTTCGCCAGCGCCACAGTCGCCGTGGGCGGTCGGCGCTCCCGGCATGGATGCGGCTGCGGCGGCCGCCACGGCGAGCGCGGCGACGGCCAA
>NZ_JBOHKS010000003.1:0-21140 GCF_050729195.1 Hypericibacter sp. | reverse complement strand
GCTCTATCGCCTCTCGCCCGACGACAGCAAATTCATCATGATCGATCCGAAGATGCTGGAACTCTCCGTCTATGACGGCATCCCGCATCTCCTCACCTCCGTCGTCACCGATCCGCGCAAGGCCGTGGTCGCGCTCAAATGGACCGTGCGCGAGATGGAGAACCGCTACCGGCTGATGTCGAAGCTGGGCGTGCGCAACATCGAAGGCTTCAACATCCGCATCACCGAGGCGGCAGCGAAGGACGAGAAGCTGAGCCGCAAGGTGCAGACGGGATTCGATCCCGAGACCGGCCAGCCGATCTATGAGGAAGAGGATATTCCGCTCGAGCCCCTGCCCTTCATCGTGGTGGTGGTGGACGAGATGGCCGACCTCATGCTGGTCGCCGGCAAGGATATCGAGGCCGCCATCCAGCGCCTGGCGCAGATGGCGCGGGCCGCCGGCATCCATATCATCATGGCGACCCAGCGCCCCTCGGTGGACGTGATCACCGGCACCATCAAGGCGAACTTCCCGACCCGGGTCAGCTTCCATGTCACGTCGAAGATCGACAGCCGCACGATCCTGAGCGAAACCGGGGCGGAACAGCTGCTGGGTCAAGGGGATATGCTCTATATGGCCCAGGGCGGCCGGATCACCCGCGTGCATGGACCGTTTGTCGCGGATCAAGAGGTTGAAACCATCGTCCGCTTCCTTAAAAAGCAGGGCCAGCCGACCTATATCGAGGAGGTCACCCAGGACGAGGAGGCCGAGGCCCCGGACGGCGATGGCGGGTTTGGCGGCGGCGACAGCGGCGACGCACTGTATGACCAGGCCGTCGCCATCGTCTGTCGCGAACGCAAGGCCTCGACCAGCTTCGTCCAGCGCCACCTCCAGATCGGCTATAACCGGGCGGCGCGGATCGTCGAGCGCATGGAGCGTGAGGGCGTGGTCAGCACCGCCAACCATGTCGGCAAGCGCGAAGTGCTCGCTCGCAACATCGACGGAGATTTATGAGATACGACGCTTTTACGGGACCGCTGGCCGACGAGACATTGGCCGCTCCCACGCGCCGAGGTTTGCTGAAGACATTGGGCGCGCTGCCGTTGCTGGCGGCGGGCGCATCGGCGTTGCTGCCCCGCCCTGCTTCCGCCTCGACACCCGCCGCCAAGGAACTGACCGACCAGGACCGCGGCGACCTCAAGCGCGCCGAGGAGTATCTCAACGGCATCTCCACGATGCGCGCGAAGTTCCAGCAATATTCGAACACCGCGGGGTTGGCCTTCGGGAAGATTTATCTGCGCCGTCCCGGCAGGCTGCGCGTCGAATATGATCCGCCGCTCAAGGTGGTCATCGTCGCCGACGGGCTGGTGGTAAGCTATTACGACATGGATCTGGACCAGATCAGCCAGGTCCCGATCGGCGCCTCGCCGCTCTGGTTCCTGCTGCGCGAGACCGTCTCCTTCAAGAATGGCGTCACCGTCAGCTCGGTCGTTCGCGAGCCCGGGGCCTTGCGGATCGGCGCCTTCGAAAGCGGTTCGCCCGAGGCGGGCCAGATCGAGCTCGCCTTCGCCGATGACCCGCTCGAGCTGCGGCAATGGACCATCCTCGATCCGCAAGGCAACCAGATCCGGGTGGGTCTGCAGGACGTGACCATGGGCGGCGCGCTCGCCAACGCGCTGTTCGCCACGCCCAGCAAGGGCCTGCCGTCCGACAACCGCTGAGGCTCGGCGTTTACGTCAGATCAGGCATCTTGCGCTAGCATGATGCCAGCCGGGGCTTCCGGCCCAATATCGATATCCGGCGGATTCGGGGCTTTGACGCCACCCGGCCGCCGATCCCTGAGAATAACCTCCTCGGGGAACCGGTCCGGCGTCTGACGGGGCGAGCCTCATCATGTATCGCATCGACGCCTCCTGGCCCGCGATCGGCATCCCGGCTTGCGTCAAGTCGGTCGAAGAATTGCCGTTCCACGCGGTGGGCGAGAAATACATCACCGCCGTGGTCGAAGGCGCGCAGGGCATGCCCCTGTTGCTGCCGGTGCTGGGCGAGGCCTATGACCTGCCCTCGCTGCTCGACCGGCTCGACGGGCTGCTCTTTACCGGCAGCCTCTCCAACATCCATCCGCGCCATTATGGCGGCCCGCCCGATCGCGCCGACAGCCCGCAGGATCCGCAGCGCGATGCGACCACGCTGCCGCTGATCCGCGCCGCGGTCGCCGCGGGCGTGCCGCTCTTCTGCATCTGCCGCGGCCATCAGGAGCTGAATGTCGCGCTGGGCGGCACGCTCCACACGCAAGTCCACACCCTGCCGGGCAAGCTCGATCATCGCAGCCCCAAGAATGTCGATTACGACGCGAGATACGCGCCGCAGCACAGGATCGCGCTGGAACCCACTGGGATGCTGACAAAAATCCTGGGGCGAACCGAGATCGAGGTGAACTCGCTGCATTGGCAGGCGATCGACCGGCTGGCGCCGGGGCTCGTGGTCGAGGCCAAAGCTCCCGATGATGTGATCGAGGCCGTCCGAGTCGAGAAGGCCAAGAATTTTGCCTTCGGCGTGCAGTGGCACCCCGAATATAAAGTCACCGAGAACGCTGTTTCTCTTGCCCTTTTCAGGGCTTTCGGCACGGCCTGCCGGGAGCGTGCCCGGGCCCGTTTGCGGGCCCCCGGGAAAGCCGCCGAGTAGACGCGCCCCAGTGTTGCAAAAACATCATGGTCAAGGGCCAAAGCGACCATTGAAAGCCGGGCCGATCCGTCTTAAATGAGAGGCATACAGTGGCGGGCGCCGCAATGGCGACCGTCGCCCGAAGTGGCATCCCCTACCGCAACGGGCTCCTAGACGGAACTGAGAACGCCCGGTCTCCCCCTGGCCGGGCGTTCGCCTTTACAGGCCCTGGAATCTAGCCTAAGCCTGTGGAATCACAATCGATTTCACGTTCGCAGGCAAGGTTCCGGCGGCCGTCGGGCAGGTCTCTCGAGACCGCCCGATCCCCGGTCCCGGATGGCGCGAGCGCGGGTGTCCCACCAGTGCTCGCGCCTCGGACCGGGTACCCCCAAGCCCTTCCCGCGACGCCCAAAACCCGAAGTCATAGGAATTTTATCTCCGGCGACTGTGGCCCGCCGGCCACCATGGCTGCCGGATTCGACGGCGGGGTCCTTTGCGTTATAAGAAACGGCCCTCGAATCCGGCCTCGCCCGCGCGTCTCCCCTGACGCTCGGCACCGGGCGCTCCCTCAACTCACCATCCGGAACGGTGCATGCGGCTCGTCACTTGGAACGTCAATTCCATTCGCCTGCGTTTCGATCATCTCGCGCGCCTGGTGCAGCACTGGGACCCCGACGTCATCTGCCTGCAGGAGATCAAGGTCCATGACGACCTGTTCCCCAAGGCCGAGCTCTTGCCCGGCGGTCATCCGCATCGGCGCTGGCGCGGCATGAAGAGCTATAACGGCGTCGCCATCCTCTCGCGCCTGCCGCTCGAGCCGGTCGAGGGTCCCGACTGGTGCGGCAAGGGCGATTGCCGCCATCAGGCCGTGATGCTGCCCGGCGGCGTCGAGCTGCATAATTTCTACGTGCCGGCGGGCGGCGACATTCCCGACCGCAAGGCCAATCCGAAATTCGCCCATAAGCTCGACTTCCTCGATCAGATGACCGACTGGTTCGCGGCCGAGCGCGATGCCAAGCGCAAAATGATCCTGGTAGGCGATCTCAATATCGCGCCGCTCGAGACCGATGTCTGGTCGCACAAGCAGCTGCTCGACGTGGTGAGCCACACGCCGATCGAGGTGGAGAAGCTGACCGGGCTGCAGGACGGGCTGGGCTGGACCGACGCGGTGCGCCATTTCATCCCGCCCAAGGACAAGCTCTATAGCTGGTGGAGCTATCGCGCGGCCGACTGGGAGGCGTCCGATCGCGGCCGGCGCCTCGACCATATCTGGGTGACGCGCCCGCTCAAGAGCAAGCTCAAGGGTGCGGCCGTGCTGCGCGAGGCGCGCGGCTGGACGCAGCCTTCCGACCATGTGCCGGTGGTGGTGGATTTCGCCTGAGCGGATGTCGCGCGTGCCGATCCCGCAAGGATCGGCGCCGCGCTAGGCTTTGCGGCGATAGAAGTGATAGCGGCCGACCGCGACACCCTCGGGCAGCGGCAGCGGCTCGAGCCTGTCGTCGGGCAAGGGCTGATCGCCCGCGACCAAGCCGCCCGATGCCAGGAGCGCGGTTATCGTCGGCGCCAGATCGCTTGCCAGCCGGAGGCTCGCGATCTTGTCGCCGGTGCCGATATCGGTGTGGATCAGGATCGCCGGTTCCGGCGCGCCTTCGAGAAAACGCGGCAGGGTCTCGCGGGCATCGCCCAACCGCACCATGTCGGCGGGCGGCACGCAGTCCGGATGCGGATTGATCTGCCGGTCGAAGACATAGATCTTCCGGCCGGGGAAGAGTTCACGCAGATGATCGTAGGTGCGGCCATTGCCGAAGCCCAGCTCGAGGATCGGTCCCGGCCGCGTGCCGATCAGCTGTGCTGCTCGATCGAGACAGAGTTTTTGGGCCTGCATGCGACGAATGTAGGAATCGAGCCGGCTCATGCCGTCGCGCCGGCTTCAAGACGTTGGTTGTCGAGGTTCACGCATGTTCCATCTGGTTGAGCCGCTGCTGGCAATTGCGAAGCTGGGCGGTGGTGTGTTCGAGCCGGTGCGCCAGCACGCGCATGATCTCGACGCCCATGACGGGAAAGTCATTGATCATCTGGAAGAAGAGATCGCGCGTGATCTTGAGCGTGATCGTGGGCATCTCGGCGGTGATGGTCGCGGTGCGCGGCACGTCGCAGATGATGCCGATCTCGCCGACGATCTGATCCTTGCCGACCTTGGCCACCAGGAGCGGCCCGCTCGCAAGCTCGACCGTCACCGACACGCTGCCGTCGATGATGAGGTAGGCGGCATCGGCAGGATCCCCTTGATGGAACAGCACCTCGCCTGACGGAAACGTCACGCGTTCGCTGGCGAAGGCGAGCAGGCGCAATTTCGCCGGATCGATCTTCGAGAACATCGGGATGCGTCGCAGCAGTTCGACTTCCTGGTTGATGCTCATCTGTGGCCTCCTATCCCGGGCCCGTTAGCAATAAATGGTTCCTGCGGTCCGCCGGCTCAAGCCGCGCTGACCAGTTCGTGAAATGTCGTGCCGGAGCGGTCGAGATCGGCCGGCGGCCCCTGTTCCTGCAGCCGCCCGTCCCGCATGACCAGAACCCGGTCGAACCGGCGCGCCAGGTCGGCACGGTGCAGCACCCAGAGCACGCCGAAGCCGTCATTGGCGCCGAGAATCGTCTCGGCGATCCGCATCTGGCTGGCATTGTCCAGGAGCGAGGTCGCTTCGTTCAGCACCAGCAATTGCGGGCGTTTCAGAAGCGCGCGGCCGAGGCCGATCTTCTGGCGCTGCGCCGCCGTCAGGCGCTTGCCGGCGATGCCCACCTGGAAGTCGAGCCCGACGCCGAGGACCGATTCCCGCAAATGGCGGGCGTCGAGCACCTCGGCGATCAGGCGGCCGATCTTCTGGGAAGCTTGCGCCTGGCCATAGACCAGGCGTCCGAACAGGATGTTGTCCTGCAGGCTGGCGATCGCGTTGTAACGCTCATGGTCATAGAACTCGATCGAACCCTTGAGCGCGTCCGGCAGACCTTCCGCGAAGGTGCGCCGCGCCTCGAGCAGGCGGCGCTCCATGGTCTCGTCCACCAGCCCCAGGCGGTGGCGGGCCTCGACATAGGGCAGCGTCAGTTGGATCAGCCGGACCCGGGCGTTCTTGTCCAATCCGCCGATGCCGGTCTTTCCGAGTTGGCCGAGGATCGCCCGGAACTGCGGCAGATCCTCGGCGCTGATGAAGCTGAATTGCTCGAAGAAGGGATGGCCCGGCGGCAGATCGGCGAAGATCTCGATCATGGTCTCGGCGATCTTGTGGCCCATCTCGACCAGCGTATCGATCAGGCCCAGCCGCTCCAGCACCTGGCGGATATAGTCGTTCTCGACCAGCCGCTCGGGCGCCAGATCGCCCTTGGCGGTGCCGAACAGGAGATTCTCCGCGACCGACATGTTTTTGTTGTAGCGGGCGGGATCGAAGGGCTCGACCAGGGCCGCCAGTTGCGGGTCGGCCAGCCGGCGCGCCAGGTCTTGGCGGGCGGCGATGACGGCGCTGGCGAGATCGGGCCGCTGGGTCGGATCGATCGTGCCGCGAAGCCCCAGCTGATAGACATCCTCGTCGAGCTCGATGGTTTTGAGCAGCGCCGTCAGCTTCGCCTCCAGCGCCTCGGGTCCCTCGACGCCGGCGGATTCATAGTCGATCCAATCGGCGTTGACATCGAAGTCCGGATTGCCGGCGCGCCGCGACTCGCGCGCCACGGCCTCGCGCTTCGCCAAGACTTCCCCTTCATATTTCGGCATTTTGACCGGACGATGTTTCAGCCCATAAACCAGGTTCTCGCGCACCGAGAAGGGGAAGAGATAGGGCTCGGGGCCGGCATAGGCGATGTGCCGGCCGATGACCGCTTCCGGCATCTCGGCCAGATTCTTGCCGCCGATCGAGATGCCGCCGGCGGCCGACGGCATCAGCCGCATCAAAGCCAGCGCCAGGCCTTCGCGGCCGCTGCCCCCCGGTCCGATGACCGCGATCTTGGAGCTCAGCGGGAAATTCACGGCGATGCCGTCGAGAACCCGTGATCCGGCCTCGTCGATGACGGTGAGGTTGGAGAAGGCGACGTCGCCTTCGAGCGGCGGCGCCGAGGCATCGATCGCCTGCAGCTCGGCGGCCAGCACGCCGTCCGGCTGAAACTGATCCACCACCTGCTCATACTGGATCTGGACGGACTGGCGCTGCTGATCCCAGTCGATCAGCTCCTTCACCGGCCCCGGCAGGTCCTTGTAGGCGGAGATGACCGCCACCAGGCCGCCGATATCGAGATGGCCCGTGATCGCGAGATAGCCGCCCACCAGGTAGAAGAGGAAGGGCGTCATCTGCGCCAGCATGTTGTTCAGGAACTTCACCGCGAACTTGCGCTGATAAAGATCGAACCGGATGTCGAAGATGCGGGCGAGCCGGGTGGCGATGTCGGCGCGCTCATAATTCGAGGTGTCGTGGGCGTGGATGTCGGGGGAGCCGTCGACGCATTCGGCGATGCGGCCGGCTAATTGGCGCGCCGTCAGCTGGCGCGCCTTGCCCAGCAGCAGCACCTTGACGCGCAGCTTCGGAATGATGATGGCCTGCGCCAGCAGGATCGCGACCGTGATGGTGCCGAGCAACCAGCTCTGGGCCAGGATGAAGGCCAGCGCCGTGATGGCCTGGCCGCCGAGGAAGGCCGGCGCCACGAAGGCATCGCCGATGAAACCGCCCAGCGGCTCCACCTCGTCCTTGATCATGGTGGCGATCTCGGCCTGCTTCACACGGCGAAAGTGAAGCTGGGGGAAGCGCAGCACCCGGTCGAACAGCTCATAGCGCAGGCGGCTCAGCATGCGATCGCCCATGCGGCCCTTCTGGGTGTTGATCTGGAGCTTGAAGACGCCGTTGATGATGACGAGGAGCAGGAACAGCAGGCTGAGGGCGACCAGGTAGGGGATCTGCTCCAGGGGGAAGCCCTCATAGAGCTGGACATGGCCCTTGCCGAAGATGCCCTGGAGGAAGCCCGGGACGTTGAAGGCGACTGGAAAGAACAGGGTGGTGGTGTTGCCGTCGGTGAAGGCCTGGCCCTGGATGGCCCGGTTGACGATCGCCTTGGGCAGATCGAGGGAGAGGAAGTAGAACAGCTGGGACAGCGCGACGATCCCCAGGATGATCAGCTGCTCCTTCCTGCTGTGTCGCCATATGTATTTGAAAAGATTGGATTCCAATCGGATTCCCCCGCTCCGGGAGCGGCATCGCCAAAGGCCGCCCCTTAACCTCTCCCTTACCATAGCCAACCGGGGGCCGCGCGGAATAGCGCCAAGCTATGGGGAGTCTTGGGATTTTCGCGATAAGTTCGCTTTCTTCGGCATTTGCCGGTGTGGCATAGTCCCGCCCCGGGGAAATCGACGTGTAATCGCCAGCGGCCGTCCAGAATGAGCGAAGCCCGCAGAAACGCCCGCGTGCTGATTTACAGCCACGATACCTTCGGCCTCGGCCATTTGCGCCGTTGCCGGGCGATCGCGCATGCGCTGGTTGAACGCAACAAGGAACTCTCGGTCCTGATCCTGACGGGCTCGCCGATTATCGGCTCGTTCGATTTCAGGGCGCGTGTGGATTTCGTCCGCATCCCCGGCGTCATCAAGCTGCGCAACGGCGACTACACCTCGCTCAGCCTCCTCATCGATATCGAGGAGACGCTGGCGATGCGCGCCTCGATCATCCGCCACACCGCCGATATCTTCGATCCCGACCTCTTCATCGTCGACAAGGAGCCGCTGGGTCTGCGCGGCGAGGCGCTCGAAACGCTGGAGATGCTGCGCGAGCGCGGCACGCCCCTGATCCTCGGCCTGCGCGACGTGCTGGACGAGCCGGCGCTGCTGGCGCCCGAATGGGAGCGCAAGCGCGTCGTCCCGGCCGTGGCCGAACTCTATGACGACATCTGGGTCTATGGGCTGCCGCAGGTCTGCGGCGATCCGCTGGCCGGCCTCGACATCCCCTGGTCGGTGCGCAAGCGCATGACCTATACGGGTTATCTGCCCCGCACGCTGTCCGCGACCCATGGCCAGATGACGCATCTGCAGAAGATCGCCAGCCCCTATCTGCTGGTGACGACGGGCGGCGGCGGCGACGGCGAAGGGGTGATCGACTGGGTGCTCTCGGCCTATGAGCATGACCGCGCGCTGCCCTATCCCGCTCTCCTGGTGCTCGGGCCCTTCATGCAATCCGAGCGGCAGGGCGAGTTCCTGGCGCGCGCCTCGCAGCTGCCCAATGTCGAGGCCATCACCTTCGATGCCCAGATGGAGCATCTGATGGCGGCGGCGGTCGGCGTGGTGGCGATGGGCGGCTACAACACCTTCTGCGAGATCCTGTCCTTCGACAAACGCGCGCTCATCGTTCCACGCATGCATCCGCGCCGCGAGCAATATATCCGCTCGGCGCGTGCAGCCGATCTCGGCCTCTGCCAGATGGTGACCGAGGAAGATTCCAACCGCGACCCGCATCTGATGGCGACGGCGCTACGCCAGTTGCCGCAGCAGCGCCTGCCCTCGCAGGTGGTGGTGCCGGGCCTGCTGGACGGGCTCTACAATGTGAACCGCTTGGCGCAGCAATGGCTGGCCCGCGACCGTCAGCCCAAGATCCGCCGCGCGACCTTCAATCCGGCAATCGGCGGCGGCTGATCGTCGAGACCCTCGGCCGCCACGCTCAACAGCCGGGTAACATTGATACTTTCCGCCACTCCGCGCCGCTCGACAGGGCCGGCCAGGCTCGGTCATGATCGCGGGCCCGGCGCGCGGGGCGCCCCGACGGACCCGCGCGGCCGCCGGCTGATGGCGAGGCTTTAGGACCCACTTGGCAGGCACCGTCGCTTTTCTGCTCAAAGGCTATCCGCGGCTCTCGGAAACCTTCATCGCGCAGGAGATCCGCGCGCTCGAGCAGCGGGGGCTCGACATCCGGATCGTGTCGCTGCGCCACCCGACCGATCGCTCGGTCCATCCGGTCCATCGCGAAATCAAGGCACCCCTCCTCTATCTGCCCGAATATCTGCATCAGGAGCCGCGGCGCGTCCTGCGCGCCTGGCGCAAGCTGCGCCATCACCCGCGCTATCCCCTGCTGTTCAGCGCGTTCCTCGCCGACCTGCGGCGCGATCGGACCCGCAACCGGGTGCGCCGCTTCGGCCAGGCACTGGTGCTGGCCGCGGAGCTGGCGCCCGGCGTCGAACGGCTGCATGCGCATTTCCTGCACACGCCGGCCTCGGTCGCGCGTTACGCAGCCCTGCTGCTGGATCTGCCCTGGAGCGGCTCGGCCCATGCCAAGGACATCTGGACCACGCCCGACTGGGAGAAGCGCGAGAAGCTCGCGAGCCTCGACTGGCTGGTGACCTGCACCGCCCAAGGCCGTGATCATCTGGCGGCGCTGGCGCCGAGGCCCACGACCGTGACGCTGGTTCATCACGGTCTCGACCTGCAGCGTTTCCCCGCACCCGCCCCGCGGCGCGAGCCGCGGCGCGACGGCAGCAAGCCTGCCGACCCAGTGCGGCTGCTGTCGGTCGGCCGCCTGGTGCCCAAGAAGGGATACGACATCCTGCTCGCGGCCCTGGGACGGCTGCCGCGCGATCTCGCCTGGCGCCTGGTTCAGATCGGCGGCGGGCCGCTCAAGCCCGACCTGCAGCGCGAGGCCGCGCGCCTCGGGCTCGGCGACCGGATCGAATGGCAGGGCGCGCAACCGCAGGAGATCGTTCTCAAGGCCTATGACGACGCCGATCTCTTCGTGCTGGCGAGCCGGGTGGCTTCCGATGGCGATCGCGACGGGCTGCCCAATGTGCTGATGGAAGCCCAGAGCCAGGGCCTCGCCGTCGTCTCCACGCAACTGCCCGGCGTCGGCGAGCTGATCGAGGATCAAGGCAACGGATTGCTGGTGCCAGCCGGCGATGCCGAGGCGCTGGCCCGGGCACTGGAGCAACTGATCCACGATCCGCAGCTGCGGCAGACGCTGGGCGCCGCGGGTGAGGCACGCGTGCGGCGCGAGTTCGACATGACCGACGGGATCGAGCTGCTGGCCCGCAAGTTCGGGCTCGCCGATCCTGCGACGCGAGACGAGGCACGGCCGGTCCCGCGCGCCGCGGCGGGCCTGCGCTCATGAAAATCGCGTTCTACGCACCGCTGAAGCCGCCGGGCCATCCGATTCCCTCCGGCGACCGCGCCATGGCGCGGCTGCTGATGGCGGCGCTGGCCAAGGGCAATCACGAGGTGGAACTCGCAAGCCGGTTGCGCTCGCGCGAGGCGGCCGGCGATCCGGCGAGTCAATCGGAGCGCGCCGCGATCGGCCGCCAGCAGGCCGAGCGTCTCATCCGTCGCTGGCAGGTCCTGCCGGCGACGGCGCGTCCCAGCCTCTGGCTCACCTACCATCTTTATTACAAGGCACCCGACTGGATCGGACCGCGAGTCGCCGATGCGCTGGGCCTTGCCTATGTCGTGGTGGAAGCGTCGCATGCGCCCAAGCGCGCGCAAGGGCCCTGGGCCGACAGCCATGCCGCGGTCGAGGCGGCGATCCGGCGAGCGGATGCGGTGATCGCGCTCAACCCCACCGACATGGGCTGCGTCCGGCCGCTGGTGGCGCCCGACCGGCTGCATCTGCTGAAGCCGTTCCTCGACGAGAGTCCGTTCCAGGCCGCGATGGCGGCCCGGCTGCGCCACAAGCGCGAGATCATGACGGCCTATGGGCTCGATCCCGAGCAGCCCTGGCTGCTGGCGGTGGGCATGATGCGCGCCGGCGACAAGCTCGCCTCCTATCGGGTTCTCGCCGAGGCGCTCGCCGCCGTCCTGGATCGCCGCTGGCAGCTGCTGGTGGCGGGCGACGGGCCGGCCCGCGCCGAGGTCGAAGCGGCGCTGGCGCCGCTGGGGTCGGAGCGGCTGCGATTTGCCGGCGCGCTCGGCGCCGAGCGTTTGGCCGCGGCTTATGTCTCCAGCGATATCATGGTCTGGCCGGCGATCAACGAAGCCTACGGCATGGCGCTGCTCGAAGCGCAGGCCGCGGGTCTCCCGGTGGTCGCGGGCGACAGTCCCGGCGTCGCCTCGATCGTGGCCAGCGGCGCCACGGGGATGCTGCCGGCGCTGGGCGATGCGCCAGCCTTCGCCGCGGCCGTGCGGTTGCTCCTCGATGCGCCGCAACGTTGCCAGCAGATGCGCCACGCGGCCCTGACCAAGGTCGCCGCTGATCACCGCCTGACGGTGGCGGCGGCGGCCCTCGACGAGATCCTGCTGGCCGCCTCGTTGCGGGCGCAGCGCGAGGGCGGCGGTCACGTGCTGGCGAGCGCTTGAACGATGCTCCGGCTTCCATGACGCCGACCCTTCAACTGGCGCTGCTGCGTCATGGGCCGACCGCCTGGAATCGCAGCCGGCGGATCCAGGGCCTGACCGACGAGCCGCTCGACGAGGCGGGCCGCGCGCATCTCGAATCCTGGCGGCTGCCCGAACATTGGGTCGCGCGGCCCTGGGTCACCAGCCCGCTGCGGCGCTGCCGCGAGACGGCGGCGATCCTGGCGCGGACCCATCGCCGCGAAGGGCCCATCGCCGTGGAGCCGCGGCTGATCGAGATGAGCCATGGCGAATGGGAAGGCGAGCGGCTGGCCGATCTGCGCGCGCGTCTGGGCGAGGGCATGACGGCGCTCGAGGATCGCGGGCTCGACTATCGCGCACCCGGCGGCGAATCCCCGCGCGAGGTGCAGCAGCGCCTGCGCCCCTGGCTGCAGGAGATCGCCGCCGCCGGGAGCGACCGGCTCGCCATCGCGCATCGCGGCATCATGCGCGCGCTTTACGCGATGGCGGTCGGCTGGGACATGACGGGAAAGCCGCCGGTCAAGCTGCGCGACGATTGCCTGCAGCTCTTCGTCCTCGCGAGCGGCGGGCAGCCGCATGTCGAGCGGCTCAATGTTTCGCTGATCCATTCGGCGGAACCGGGAACGACACGCCCATGACGCTGCGCCTTCTGTTCCATGTGCAGCATCTCCTCGGCGTCGGGCATTTTCGGCGCGCCATGGCGCTGGTGCGCGCCTGCGAAGCCGCCGGCATCGATGTGACCCTGGCCTCCGGCGGAAGGCCGGTCGAAGGCATCGCGCCTGCCGGGCGCTTGGTGCAGTTGCCGCCGGCCGAAAGCGCCGACAGCAGCTTCGCCACCATCATCGACGAAGCCGGCCGGCCGATCGACGATGCGTGGCGCGACCGCCGCCGCAGCGCGTTGCTGGATCTGTTCGCGCAGACGCGGCCCGATCTGCTGCTGATCGAGCAGTTCCCCTTCGGCCGGCGCGCCTTCCGCTTCGAGCTGATGCCGCTGCTCGAAGCCGCCAGGAGCGGGCCGCACCGCCCGGTCGTCGCCTGTTCCTTGCGCGACGTGCTGGTGACGAAATCCGATCCCAAGCGGCAGGCCGCGATGATTGCGCTGGCGCGGGACCATTTCGATCGCGTGCTGGTGCATGGCGACCCCGCGGTCATTCCCCTGGAGGCGAGCTTTCCGGCAGCGGCGGCACTGGCCGATCGCATCATCTATACCGGCTATGTGCTCGATTCCGCCGTCGCGGCCTCGCCCACCGGCGGCAGCGATGGCCATGGCGAGATCCTGGTCTCCGCCGGCGGCGGTGCTGTCGGGCGACCCCTGATCGAGGCCGCCCTCGCGGCACGGCCGCTGACGCAATGGCGCGCCAAGCCCTGGCGCATCGTCACCGGACCCGGCATGGCGGAGCGCGACCTGGCCGCCCTGCGCGCCTCGCTGCCGATGGGCGTCGTCCTCGATCGCGTCAGGCCCGATCTGCCGGCCTTGTTCGCGCGATGCCACCTGTCGGTTTCGCAGGCGGGCTATAATACCGTGATGGAGCTCTTGAGCGTTCGCGCGCGCGCGCTTGTCGTGCCCTTTGCGGAAGCCAGCGAAACCGAGCAGACCTTGCGGGCGCGCCGGCTGGCCGCGCTCGGGATGATCGATGTCATCGAGACGGACGCGCTCGAGCCGGCGAAATTCGCGGCCGCCATCGACCACGCCGCCGCGCGCGCGCGCCCCGCTGTCGATCTGCATTTCGACGGCGCTGCTCGGAGCGCACGGATCCTGATGGATCTGGGGCGAGCCCGTGGGGAGCAGTCCCGATGAGCAGTTGGAAGGCCCTCAGGAGCGAGCTCGACCGCTGGCAGGAGGCCGGCCGGCCCGCGAGCTTCTGGTGGCGCGATGACGATGCCGAGACGCCGTCGCCGGCCCTCGATCGCCTGCTGGCCTTGCGGGCCGCGCGGGACCTGCCCCTCGCCTTGGCGGTGGTGCCGGCGGGCGCGGGCGCGGCACTGGCGGAACGGCTCGCCCGCGAGACGGGGGTGCGGGTGCTGCAGCATGGCTATGCCCATCGCAATTATGCGTCGGAGACCGAAAAGACGATCGAGCTGGGGTCGCATCGCCCGTTAACCAAGGTCATGGCCGAGCTGCGATCCGGCCGCGGCCAGCTCGAGACCCTGTTCGGCCGGCGCTTCCATGACATCGTGGTGCCCCCCTGGAACCGGATCGACGGCCGAGTGATCGGCGCTTTGGGACGGGCCGGTTATCGCGGCCTGTCGGTTTACGGGCCGCGGGCCCGGCGTTTCGCCACGCCGGGACTGGTCCAGGTGAATGTGCATCTCGACGTCATGAACTGGAGCAACCACCGGTTCCTAGGCGCCGCAACCGTCCTGAAACGGGCCGTTCACCATTTGCGCCTGCGCCGCGAGGGCGCCGCCGATGTCACCGAACCGACCGGCTTGATGACGCATCATCTCGCCCATGATCGCGCCGCCTGGGACTTCATTGCCCGCTTTCTTGACGAAACCACAGCTCATCCGGCCGGGCACTGGATCGGCACGGCACTCGCCTTCCGCCCGCCCCGGGGCTCGGATCGGGCCTCATGATGATTTACCGCTATCAGACCGGCCGGCTGGTCGGCGACTATCTGCGCGGCGGTTGCGGCCTTGCCGGCTCGATCGTCGCCTGGGTTCTTTTGCCCTCGGTTCCCCAGGTTCACATTCTTATCGGCGGATTGACGCTCCTCTTTCTCCTGTTCACGATAAGGACGGTTTGGCGGCAGGCCGTCCGTATCGAGGTTTCCGATCAGTCGTTCACTTTGATCTCGCCCCGGTCGATATTGTTCAAGCAGGAGCCAGTGGCATGGCACGATCTCGTGTCGGTTAAGCTTCGTTACTACTCGACCCGCCGCAACCGCAAGAATGGATGGTTCACGATGCATCTGGCCGGGCCCACGGCACGCATCGCTTTCGACTCCGATCTCGACGGCTTCGAGGACATGGCACGCCGCGCCGCCCTGGCGGCGCACGCCAGCGGCATCGCGACCGACGACACCACGCGGGCCAATTTCGCGGCTCTCGGTTTCGCCGATCGGGCGCCGTGGCATCCCGAGCGCGACGGTGTCGGCCCGTGACCCATCTCCTGACCGTCAATAATCTCTCGGTCTCCTTCGCGCTGCCCGGTGGCGCGGTGCATGCCGTGCGCGGCGTCTCCTTCCGCGTTCCCCAGGGCGGCACCGTGGCGCTGGTCGGCGAATCCGGCTCGGGCAAGACCGTCATCAGCCAGACGATCATGGGCATCCTGCCGACCTCGGCCAAGATCACCAGCGGCGAGATCCTGTTCGCCGATCCGGCCAAGGGCGGCGCCATCACCGATATCGCGAAGCTGCCGCCCAAGGGTGCCCAGATCCGCGACATCCGCGGCGGGCGCATCTCGATCATCTTCCAGGAGCCGATGAGTTCGCTCTCGCCGCTCCATACCATCGGCAATCAGATCAGTGAAGCCCTGCATCTGCATCGCAAGGTCGATCGCGCGACCGGCCGCGAGCTGGTGATCGAGATGTTGCGGCTGGTGCAGTTCCCCGACCCCAAGCGCGCCTACGACACCTATCCGTTCGAGCTGTCGGGAGGCTTGCGCCAGCGCGCGATGATCGCGATGGCGCTGATCTGCAGGCCGGCGCTCCTGGTCGCCGACGAGCCCACCACGGCCCTCGACGTCACCATCCAGGCGCAGATCCTCAAGCTCATCCGCGATCTGCAGCATGAGCTCGGCATGGCGCTGCTCATGATCACGCATGATCTGGGCGTCGTCGCCAACATGGCCGAGGAAGTCGTGGTCATGTATCACGGCCAGATCATGGAAAGCGGCACGCTGAACGACATCTTCAGCAATCCGCAGCATCCCTATCTGAAGGCGCTCCTTCGCGCCGTGCCGCGCTTCCACATGGCGCCGGGCGAGCGGCTGGTGCCGATCCGCGAGATCGCGACCGCCGATGCGCGGCTGCTGCGCGGCCGGAAGGACTGGCCCGCCGAGGCCGCCGCGGCGGGGCCGCTGCTCTCGGTCGAGCATTTGAGCAAGAGCTATCGTCGGCGCCAAGGCGCGCTGTCGGGCGGCGGCGACAAGGTGCTGGCGGTCGACGATGTCAGCTTCAACATCGCGCGCGGCGAATGCCTGGGACTGGTCGGCGAGAGCGGCTGCGGCAAGACCACCGTCAGCAAGATGATCATGCGCGCGATCACGCCCGATACGGGCAAGGTCTCCTTCAACGATTATGGCAAGCGCCTCGACGTGCTCTCGCTGCGCGGCGACAAGCTGTTCAAATACCGGCGCAAGATCCAGTTCGTGTTCCAGGATCCGTTCGGCTCCTTGAATCCGCGCATGACGGTGTTCGACATCATCAGCGAGCCGCTGGTGGTCCATGGCGTCGGCAACGAGCGCAACCGGGCCGAGGCGGTCAAGGAGCTGATGCAGCTGGTGGGGCTGGATATCCGCCATCTCAAGCGCTATCCGCACAGCTTCTCCGGCGGCCAGCGCCAGCGCATCGGCATCGCCCGCGCGCTGGCATTGCAGCCCGATCTCCTGATCTGCGACGAGCCGGTCTCGGCCCTCGACGTCTCGATCCAGGCGCAGATCCTCAATCTGCTGAAGGATCTGCAGCAGAAACTGGGGCTCACCTATCTCTTCATCTCGCACAACCTCGCGGTGGTCGACTATATCGCCGACCGCATCGCCGTGATGTGCGCGGGACGCGTGGTGGAGCTGGCGCCGTCATCGACCCTGTTCCGCAACCCGCTCCATCCCTATACGCGGGCCCTGCTCTCGGCGGTGCCTGAGCCCGATCCGCGCTACCCGCTCGATTTCCAGAAGCTCACCTCCGAGCGCAACTCGATCCCCTCGACCTGGCCCGCGCCCTTCACCATCGACGCGCAAAGCCATCCGTCGCTGATCGAGGTGGCGCCCGGCCATTTCCTGCGCGCGGCCGAAGCGCCGAGCGCATTGAAAGTCGCGTCCTGAGGATCGTCCGATGCGGTTGACCGTCCCCTTCTCCGCCATTGCCCGGGGCCCCGCCCGCCGGCCGCGCGCCGGCCTGTTGGTGCTGGCGGCCCTGCTGGCCGGTGTCCTTCAGGCCGGCACCGCGGCGGCGCAGTCCTATTCGGATTCGCCGGTCCTGGCCGACAAGGTGGCGGCGGGGGACTTGCCGCCGGTCACGGATCGCCTGCCCGAAGATCCCGCCGTCGCCTCGATGAGTGAGGCCGGGCGTTATGGCGGCGATCTGGTCATGCTGATGGGCTCGGCCAAGGACACCCGCATGATGGTGGTCTATGGCTATGCCCGGCTCGTGGGCTATGACCGCGATTTCAAGATCGTCGCCGACATCGCCGAATCCTATGACGTGGAGGAAGACCGCATCTTCACCTTCCATCTGCGCAAGGGCATGAAATGGTCGGACGGCAAGCCCTTCGACGCCGAGGATTTCCGCTACTTCTGGGAAGACGTCGCCAACAATAAGGATCTGTCGCCGACGGGTCCGCCCTCGGTGCTGATCGTGGATGGCGAGGCCCCCAAGGTCGAGTTCCCCGACAAATACACGGTGCGCTACAGCTGGTCGAAGCCGAACGCCGATTTCCTGCCGGCGATCGCGGGCACGACGCCGCTCTATATCTATCGCCCCAGTCACTATCTGAAGAAGTTCCACGCCAAATATACCGACGCCGCCGAGCTGGCGCAGAAGGTCCAGGAGGCGCAGCAGCCGAGTTGGGCCGCCCTGCATAACCGCAGGGACAACATGTACAAGAACGACAACCCGAAGCAGCCGACGCTCGATCCCTGGATGCTGGTGACCAAGCCGCCGGCCGAGCGCTTCGTGTTCGAGCGCAACCCCTATTATTACCGGGTCGACCCACGCGGACGGCAGCTGCCCTATATCGATCGGGTGGTCTTCGACATCGTCGACAGCAAGCTGATCCCGGCCAAGGTCGGCGCCGGCGAGACCACGCTGCAGGCCCGCAACCTGCGGTTCGACAACTATACCTTCCTCAAGGATGGCGAGACGCGCGGCGACTATCGCGTTCGACTCTGGACCAGCGGCTCGGGCTCGCAGGTGGCGATCTATCCCAACCTCAACACCAACGACGCCGTCTGGCGCGCGGTCATGCGCGATGTCCGGTTCCGGCGCGCGCTTTCGCTCGGCATCGACCGCCATGAGATCAACCAGGTGATCTATTACGGCCTTGCCAAGGAAAGCGCCAACACGGTCCTGCCGGAGAGCCCGCTCTACGACGAGGCCAATGCCCATGCCTGGACCAGCTACGACATCGACCAGGCCAACCGTCTGCTCGACGAGATGGGGCTCGACAAACGCAACAGCGACGGCATCCGGCTGCTTCCGGACGGACGCACTGCCGATATCCTGGTGGAGAGCGCGGGCGAGAGCACCGAGGAAGCCGATGTGCTGGAGCTGATCCGCGATTCCTGGGCCCAGCTGGGCTTGCGGCTCTATGTGAAGCCTTCGCAGCGCGAAGTCTTCCGCAACCGCATCTTCGCCGGCGACAATGTCATGTCGGTCTGGACCGGCCTCGACAACGGCATCCCGACGGCGGAGACCGTCCCCCTGGAGTTCGCGCCGACCAGCCAGCAGCAGCTGCAATGGCCGAAATGGGGCCAGTTCGATGAAACGATGAGCGCTTCCGGCGAAGCCGCCGACATGCCGGTGGCAAGGCAGCTGCTCGATCTGCTGCAGCAATGGCGCGACGCCGACAACGACGAAGTACGCACCGCGATCTGGAAGCAGATGCTGCAGATCTATAGCGACCAGGTCTTCGTCATCGGCACCGTCAACAGCGTGCCGCAGCCGGTCGTGGCCAAAGTCTTCCTGCATAATCTGCCCGAAACCGCGATCTTCAACTGGGAGCCGGGTGCGCAACTCGGGGTCTACCGGCCCGACACCTTCTGGCTCGACGAATCCGCGACCGCGACTGCCGCCACCAACTGAAGCCTGATCGAAGCACCAGATTTACCGACCGTCACCCGAGGCCCGATGTTTACTTATTTGCTCCGCCGCCTGTTCGTGATGGTGCCGACATTGCTGGTGATCAGCTTTCTGGTCTTCGCCATCATCCAGGCCCCGCCCGGCGACTATCTCTCGACCTATATGGCGGAGCTGCAAAGCCAGGGCGAGGCGGTCGATCAGGCCAAGATCGATTTCCTGCGCCATCAATACGGCCTCGATCGTTCCTTCCTCGAGCAATATGCGGTATGGGTCGGCAATCTGGTCCAGGGCGATCTCGGCTATTCCTTCGAATATGGAATGCCGGTGAACCAGGTGGTGGGCGACCGGCTGCTGCTGACCATCGTGGTCTCGGTGGCGACCATCATCTTCATCTGGGTGGTGTCCTTCCCGATCGGCATCTATTCCGCGGTCCGACAATATAGCGTCGGCGACTACACCTTGACCTTCCTGGGCTTTCTCGGCCTGGCGACGCCGAGCTTCCTCCTGGCGTTGGTGCTGCTCTATTTCGCCAATGTCAAATTCGGCATCTCGATCGGCGGGCTGATGGATCCGAGCTATGCCGACGCGCCGTGGAGCTGGGGCAAGGCCCGCTCGGTGCTGGCCCATCTGTGGGTACCGGTGATCGTGATCGGCACCAGCGGCACCGCCGGCATGATCCGGCGCCTGCGCGCCAACCTGCTCGACGAGCTGCAGAAGCAGTATGTCGTGACCGGTCGCGCCAAGGGCTTGTCACCGATCAGGCTGCTCTGGAAATATCCGCTGCGCATGGCGCTCAATCCCTTCATTTCCGATATCGGCAGCATGCTGCCCGAGGTCGTGTCTGGTGCCGTGATCGTGTCGGTGGTGCTGTCGCTGCCGACCACCGGCCCGATGCTGCTCGATGCGCTGCGCAGCCAGGACATGTATCTGGCCGGCTCGTTCCTGATGTTCCTCGCCCTCCTGACGGTGGTGGGCATGTTCCTGTCGGATGTGGCGCTCGCCGTGCTCGATCCGCGCATCCGGCTGGGAGGCGGAGTATCCAAATGACGCCGCCAACCGACATCGCCGCTTCCGACATGCCGCCGCCGCGCGAGCCGCTGGCGCATCAGGTCTCGACCGCGCCCTTCGATCCCTATTCGGTCGAGCGGATGAACGCGGAGCAGGAGCGCTACTACCTCGCCTCGCAGTGGCGGATGATGTGGTGGAAGTTCCGCCGCCACCGCCTCGCCGTGATCTCGGGCGCGTTCCTGATCATGGCCTATTTCATCATCCTGATTTCCGAATTCCTGTCGCCCTATGCGCTGCATTCGCGCCATGTCGACTTCATCTATGCGCCGCCGCAGCGCGTGCATCTGTTCGACAAGGGCGCGTTCGTCGGGCCGTTCGTCTATGGCATGGACTACCGGCTCAACATGCAGAACCTGAAACGCGAATACACCGACAATCCCGAGCGGGTCGAGAGGGTCCGCTTCTTCTGCCTGGGCGAGTCCTACAAATGGTGGGGCCTGATCGAATCCCGTCTCCATCTCGCCTGCGCCGCCGATGGCGGCACCCTGTTCCTGCTCGGCACCGACCGTCTCGGGCGCGATGTGCTGTCGCGAATCCTCTATGGCGCCCGGATCTCGCTGACGATCGGATTGGTCGGCGTCTCGGTCAGTTTCCTGCTGGGGCTGGGGCTGGGTGGGATCGCCGGTTATTACGGCGGCTGGGTGGATGCCGCGGTGTCGCGATTGATCGAGGTGGTCCGCTCCGTCCCGCATGTTCCGCTCTGGCTCGCGCTCTCGGCCATCCTGCCGGTGAACTGGAGCCCGATCCTGGTCTTCTTCGGCATCACGCTGATCCTGGGGCTGTTGGACTGGACCGGGCTGGCGCGCGCCGTGCGCTCGAAGCTGCTGGCCCTGCGCGAGGAGGATTTCTGCCTGGCGGCCGAGCTCATGGGGGCGAAGCCCCGGCGCATCATCTGGCGCCATTTGATCCCCAGCTTCATGAGCCACCTGATTGCCTCGGCGACCCTGGCGATCCCATCCATGATCCTGGGCGAGACGGCGCTCAGCTTCCTGGGGTTGGGCCTGCGCCCGCCGATCACGAGCTGGGGCGTTCTGCTCAACGAGGCGCAGAACATCAATGTCGTCGCGCTCTATCCCTGGCTGATGTTCCCGGTGCTGCCGGTCATCCTGGTGGTGCTGGCCTTCAACTTCCTGGGCGACGGCCTGCGCGACGCGGCAGA
>NZ_JBOHKS010000002.1:0-16013 GCF_050729195.1 Hypericibacter sp. | reverse complement strand
GCCGGCTTCAGGTCCTGCCGGCGAGCGAGGACAGGAACAGCGAGAACAGCTCGGCCTGGCTGGCGATCCCGAGCTTGGCATAGATGTTCTTGCGATGGATCTTGACCGTGCCGGGCGCGATCTTGAGCTGGCGCGCGATCGCCTCGGAGGAATGGCCGCGCAGGACCAGCCCCCCCACCTCGCGCTCGCGCCGCGTCAAAGGCCGCTCGCCGAAGGCATCGAACAAGGTGCTGAGGTCCAGCCCCGAGGGCAGCGCCTGCGGGCCAGGATGCAGTCTGGTGCCGGCTGGCGGCGACGCCTGCGCCTTGAGTCCGCGCCAATGGCGCTCGGCCGCCGCGATGACCACCGGCGCCACCTGCTGGAGGCGGTTCATCTCGCGCGCCGGAAAGACCGTGCAGTGGCCGTCGCGCATGAGGGAGATCACGACCGTGGCGTCGCTCGACGGCGACAGGAAGAAGCCGATCTCCTCGGCGAGGCCGGTCCTCGCATAGTAGGAGCGATAATACTGGCTCTGATAGAAGCGGTCGGGCGCGAGGTCGCGCATGCGGTGGAGCCCGCTCGGCACCCGGTCGCGGCTCGCATGATAGAAGGGATCGAGCAGATAGGGTCCCGCCTGATAGTCGGCCACGAACACGTCGCGCCGGGCCGCCGGAAAGTTGTTGAAGAGGTCGATCGGCCGCGCCTCGCCGCAATAGCCGAAGATCACCGAGAAATCGAATTCCGCGATCCTGGCAAGCGCCCGCACCAGCGCCGGGGCGAATTCCGGCGTCTCGAGCGCAGCCAGCGCCGCCGCGAAATACTGATGCCAGCGATGATCGAGCGCGGTCAATCTATCCCCTAAAGAGGTGCTAGTCGGGCAATTCTATCACCATGGAGGTATATACAGACTGAAAGAGATGTCGCAACCTCACGACAAAACAAGGGGATAGACCCCCAAAAGCCGTCGTCTGGGACCGGGAAACGCCGTTGGCGATTGCCACCATGAGCACAGCGACCGAGCCGCGCCCGGCCAGTGGGGAGCCGGATGTGAGCTTCCGCGCCGTCTCCAAGCGTTTCGGGCCGGTGGTCGCGGTCGACGGCGTCTCCTTCGAGATCCCCAAGGGTGCGTTCCATTCCTTCCTCGGGCCCTCGGGCTGCGGCAAGACCACGACCTTGCGGCTGATCGCCGGCTTCGAGCAGCCGAGCGAAGGCGTCATCGAGATCGGCGGCGCCTCGGTGGTGGGCGTGCCCGCCTATCAGCGGCCCGTGAACATGGTGTTCCAGCATTACGCGCTGTTTCCTCATCTCGATGTCTTCGCCAACATCGCTTATGGGCTGAGGCAGCGCCGGCCGCAGCCGGGCCGCGCCGAGATCGAGCGGAGCGTCGGCGAAGCGCTGGAGCTGGTCCGTCTGCCCGGCATGGGCAAACGGCGCATCTGGGAGCTGTCCGGCGGGCAGCAGCAGCGCGTGGCCCTGGCGCGGGCGCTGATCAACCATCCGACCGTGCTGCTGCTGGATGAGCCCCTGGCGGCGCTCGATCGCAAGCTCCGGCGGGATATGCAGATCGAACTGCAGAACCTGCAGCGGGAAGTCGGCATCACCTTCATCCTGGTCACCCATGACCAGGAGGAGGCGCTCTCCATGAGCGATACGATCGGCATCATGCGCGACGGACGCATCGTGCAGATGGGCTCGCCCACCGAGCTCTATGACGCGCCGGTCAATCGCTATGTCGCCGATTTCGTCGGTGAATCGAATTTCTTTGCCGGCCACATCCTGCAGCAGGATGTCGCCGGGGCCTCGCTCAAGACGGACAAGGACGTGACCCTGGCAGCACCCCTGTCGCGCAAGGGCGAGCCCCTGGCCGGCAAGGATCGGGCCGTCATCGCGGTGCGGCCCGAAATGATCGAGCTTTGGGATGTCGCCGACGCCGCCGCCGGCGGTGGGTTCGACTACCGCTTCAAGGGCCGGGTCCAGAACCGGATCTATCTGGGCGATCAGACCGAGTTCAGCATCGAGACGACCGAGCTGGGGACCGTGCTGGTGCGGGCCCCCAAGGCGTCGCGGGCGGGATCCGGCGCTTTTGCGCCCGGCTCCGAGGTCGGACTGGGCTGGCGGCGCCAGGGCGCCCTGGCGCTGGCCGACGCCTAGATCGAGAATAGGGCTTTCCGCCGGCGTGCGGGACGGGACGGCGCCACCGGCGAAAGAGATTGCGAAGACAACCGTCGCATGAAACGAACCGTCGCCATTGAAGACGACGGACAAACCGACAAGACAGAGGAGACGACCATGGATCGCAAAGATTTCATTTATCAAATGCGCCGCTGGCAAATGGGCTCGATCTCGCGCCGCCAGTTTCTGGGCGTGACGGGATTGGGCTTGGCGACGGCCGTGCTGGCCAAGGCCATGCCGGAGCTGGTGATGCCACGCAAGGCCTATGCCGGCGATCTCGGCGACCGCGTGTCGCTGACCACCTGGCCGAACTATCACGACCCGAAGAACTTCGAAGACTTCACCGCCAAGACCGGCGTGAATGTCGAAGTGAACGTGTTCGGCTCGAACGAAGAGATGCTGGCCAAGCTGCAGGCCGGCGGCACCGGCTGGGACCTGTTCGTGCCGACGAACTATACGATCTCGACCTACAAGGAGCTCGACCTGATCGAGGCGCTCGATCTGTCGATGCTGCCGAACTACGACCCGGCCAGCATCGAGAAGCGCTTCGTCGAGGCCGGCTCGATCGGCGGCAAGAGTTATGCCGTCTCCAAGGATTGGGGCACCACCGGTTATGCGGTGAACACCAAGAAGATCACCGAGAAGATGACCTCCTGGAAGGATTTCTGG
The DNA here is from genome assembly GCF_050729195.1 of Hypericibacter sp. Lineage (NCBI taxonomy): Bacteria > Pseudomonadati > Pseudomonadota > Alphaproteobacteria > Rhodospirillales > Dongiaceae > Hypericibacter > Hypericibacter sp. Next base: position 13,193 of record NZ_JBOHKS010000002.1, on the reverse strand, counting down.
GATCTCGCGATGGGCAAATATAGCGGCCGGGCGATGGTGCATGACTACCAGCTCACCACCATCGGCAACGCGCTCAAATATTACGGCTACTCCTTCAACTCGATCGCCGACAAGGAACTGGCAGACGCCGAGAAGCTGCTGCTGGCGGCCAAGCCCCATCTCTTCGCCATCAACTCGGACTACCAGCCTTCGATGCGCAATGGCGACGCCTGGCTCACGGTCTGCTGGACCGGCGACGGCAAGCAGATGCACAAGGACCTGCCGGAGATCGAGTACATCATCGGCAAAGAAGGTGGGGAGATCTGGTCCGATTTCTACGCCATCCCGAAGGGCGCACCCCATCGCGCCGCCGGCTATGCGCTGGCCGACTTCCTGCTCACGCCCGCGGTCAATGCCAAGGAAGTCATGTTCCATGGCTACCCGTCGGCCGATGCTCGCACCAACAAGCTGCTGCCGAAGGAATTGCTCGAGGATCCGATCATGTATCCGGCGGCGGAGCTGCTGGCCCCGCTCGAGTTCGGAGCGGCGGCGACGCTGACCAACCCGGCGCGCGCCGAGATCATGGCGCGCTTCAAGTCGGCGTAACTCGACCGGCATAAAGCCTCTTGCCCGGGCGTCATAGACGCTGCCCTCTCCCGGTTTCGCGGGGAGAGGGCCCGGGCGAGAGGCTTCTTCCTTCGGATCGGAACTGATGACGACGACAGCCACGAGCGCCAAAGCCGAAAAACGCACGCGCTGGACCACGGCGCTGCTGCTGGCACCCAGCGCCCTCTGGTATCTGGCGCTGCTGGTGGTGCCGCTCGCGGTCGTGATGGTGTTCAGCTTCGGCGAACGGGCACCCGCCGGCGGCTATCAGGCGGGCTTCACCATCGCCAATTATCTCAACCTGCCGGCGCGCAGTGCCGCCTTCCGCAACACCCTGCTCCTGGCGCCGCTCGGCACCATCGTTTGCCTGCTGGCCGCCTATCCGCTGGCCTATTACCTCGCCATCAAGGCGAGCCCGCGGCTGCGGCTTTTCCTCCTCATCCTCGTCATCGTCCCGTTCTGGACCAGCTTCCTCATCCGCACCTATGCCTGGATGTTCATCCTCGGCGGGCGCGGCCTGCCCTCGGTCATCGAATGGCTGGGGCTGGGCGAGGTGCGGCTCATCAACACGCCGCTCTCGGTCCTGATCGGTATGGTCTATGGCTATCTGCCGCTGATGGTATTCCCGATCTTTGTGAGCCTGGAGCGGCTCGACAAGCGGCTGATCGAGGCCGCGGCCGATCTGGGCTCCAATCCCTGGCGCAGCTTCCTTCAGGTGACGCTGCCGCTCTCCGCCCCCGGCGTCATCACCGGCTGCATGCTGGTCTTCATCCTGCTGATGGGCGAGTACCTGATCCCGCAGCTCCTGGGCGGCGGCAAGGTGTTCTTCATCGGCAATGCGCTGGTCGATCTCTTCCTGCAGTCGCGCAACTGGCCGTTCGGCTCGGCGGTCGCCATGAGTCTGGTCATCATCATGCTGGCGACTGTCACGATCTATCTGCGCGTGACCCGCCGCTATGGCGCGGGCCGCGACGTGTCGCTGCTGTAGATCCGGCGAATGCGCGCCTATACCGTCGCCGTCTATCTCTTCCTCTACGCGCCGATCGTGTTGATCGTGCTGTTCAGCTTCAACAGCGGCAACAACGCATCCGACTTCCAGGGTCTTTCGGCGATGTGGTACGGCAAGGCCGCCCACAACCGCTTCGTGATCGAGGCGGTGACCCACAGCCTGATCGTCGCCGGGACCTCGGCCAGCCTCGCCACGGTCTTCGGCACCATGGCGGCGCTGGCCCTGCAGCGCGTGAGGGGCGTCGCCCGCCTCTTCTTCGATGCGATGACCTATATCGCGATCATGGTGCCCGGCATCGTCATCGGCATTTCGACCCTGATCGCGCTGGTGACGACCTTCGGCCTCGTCAACGAGATGTTGATCGCGATCTGGCCCGGCGATCCGGCGGCCGCCCCGCAGCTGGGGATGGGCTTCGGCTCGATCATCGCCGCCCACACCCTGTTCTCGTTGGCGCTGGTCATCGTGATCGTGCGGGCGCGCATCGCCGGCATGGACCGCAGCCTGATGGAGGCCTCGGCCGATCTCTACGCCTCGCCCTGGGGGACTTTCCGCCAGGTGATCCTGCCGCTGATCCTGCCTGCGGTCGTGGCCGGTTTCCTTTTGAGCTTCACTTTCAGTTTCGACGATTTCGTCGTCGCCTTCTGGGTCGCCGGCTCCAAGACCACCCTGCCGATCTATATCTTCGCCTCGATCCGGCGCGGCGTGACGCCCGAGATCAATGCGATCGGCACGGTCGTGCTGACGGTCTCGCTGATCCTGCTGTTCAGCGCGCAACTCATGCTGCGCCGCGGCGAAAAACCGAAGCCGAAAGCCGCCTGAACCCCGCGAACTCCCCCGACAAGAAGCTTGTCGAAGCGCGCCATTGGCGGCACCCTCACTCGCCTTCGCCGAAGGCCCCGAATGCATCAGCAGCAACAAGAACCGGAACGGAGATGAAGATGACGACCGCGCTTTTGGTTGTCGACGTGCAGCAGATCTACACGGTCAAGGGCAACGAGCTCTATTGCAAGAATGCCGGCCAGACCGTCAAGCGCATCAACCAGCTCATCGAGCGCTTCACCGCGAAGAAGGCGCCGGTCATCTTCATCCGCCATGTCCATAAGCTCGACGGCTCGGACCTCGGCCGCATGTTCGATTTCGCCGGCCCCGCGTCGGATTTCTCCTTCAAGGAGAAGTCGGCGGCGGTCGCTTATGACGAGAAGCTGGCCGTTCCCGCCAAGCCCATCGAGATCGTCAAGAGCCGCTATTCCTCCTTCGCCGGCACGGGGCTCAACGAGAAGCTGAAGAAGCTGGGCGTCGACCGCGTCGTCGTCACCGGGTTCATGACGAACTTCTGCTGCGATACAACGGCGCGCGATGCGCATGATCTCGACTATTATGTGGACTTCGTCCTCGACGCGACCGGCACGCCCGGGACCGCGAAGATGGACCAAGACCAGGTTCGCGACGCCGTGGGCGATTTCATCGGCGGCGGGTTTGCGCGGGTCATGTCGACCCGCGAATTCCTCAAGCAATTCGCGGCTGGTTGAACGCAAGACCCGAGGAGAGACGCAAAGATCATGTACACGCTTTATTGGGGGCCCAACAGCGCCGCCTTCGCGCCGCAGATCCTGCTCGAGGAAATCGGCGCCAAGCATGAGCTCAAGCTTATCGACATCGCCAGCAACCAGCACAAGTCGCCGGAATATCTGAAGCTCAATCCCAACGCCAATATCCCGACCCTGGTGGTGGATGGCAAGCAGGTGATCCTGGAATCGGCGGCCATCTGCCTCTATCTGGCCGAGCGCCATCCGGAGGCGAAGCTGGCGCCGGCGATCGGCGACCCGGCGCGCGGGCTCTATTATCAGTGGCTGGCACATCTGACCAACACGCTGCAGCCGACCTACCTCGCCTACTATTATCCGGACCGCTTCACCGACGATGCCAAGGGCACGGGAGCGGTCCAGTCGCGCGCCAAGGCCAGGCTCGGCGAGATCTGGGGCCGGATCGACAAGGCGCTGGGCGAGAAGGGCCCCTATCTCCTGGGCGACCGCTTCAGCGGCGGCGATGCCTTCCTGTTCATGCTCGCGAACTGGCAGGAACCCATGCCGGACCTCTATAGCCGGTTCAAGCATGTGAAACGCTGCGCCGATACGGTGCGGGCGCGGCCGGCGGTGCAGCGGATCCTTCCGGCCAATGGGATCGCGGCTTGAACTCGGTCCGTCAATCCGCTTGAGTCCATGTCGTGCTTAGGGTGGCCGCCTCAGCAACGGGGCGGCCGCTTTTCTTGAGGGGGTAGGACGGGTCCATGACCGCAACGGAACATGCGGAAATCGTCATCATCGGCGGCGGCATCATCGGCTGTTCGATCGCCTATCACCTGACGCGCATGGGCAAGACCGACGTTCTCCTGCTGGAGAAGAGCGGCCTGACGCATGGCGCCACCTGGCATGCCGCGGGGCTGGTCGGGCAGCTGCGCGCGTCCCGCAACCTGACCCGCATGCTGCAGCGGAGCGTGGCGCTCTATGACACGCTGGAGGCCGAAACCGGCCAGGCGACCGACTGGAAGCGGGTGGGGAGCCTGCGCGTCGCCTCCTCGCCCGGGCGGCTCACCGAGATCAAGCGTTCGCTCACCATGGCCAAGAGCTTCGGGCTCGAGATGCATCTGCTCTCGGCCCAGGAAGCGCAGGAGCTGTGCCCGATCCTCTCGACCGAGGGCGTGCTGGCCGCGGCCTATCTGCCGAGCGACGGCTATGCCGACCCGGCGAGCCTGACCCAGGCCTTGGCAAAAGGCGCCCGCATGAAGGGCGCCAAGATCCGCCAGGGCGCGAAGGTCACCGGCTTCGAGATCAAGAATGGCCGCGTCGATGCCGTCCTCACCCCGGAGAGCCGCATCACCTGCGATATCCTGGTCAATGCCGGCGGCATGTGGGCGCGCGAGCTGGGCCTCTCGATGGGCGTGCGCGTCCCCTCGATCGCCGTCGAGCATCAATATCTCATCACCGATCCGATCCCCGACCTGCCGAAATCCATGCCGACTCTGCGCGACCCGGACTTGCGCATCTATTACAAGCCCGAGGTGCGCGGCATCGTGATCGGCGGCTGGGAGGAAGGCACGCCGCCCTTCGGCGAGAACGGCATTCCGCCCGATTTCGGCCAGCAATTGCTGCCGGGCAATTTCGAGCGCTTCGAAGGCCTGGCGCAGGCGGCTTTCAAGCGAACCCCGATCGTCGAGACCGTGGGCGTGCGCGAGCTGATCAACGGCCCGATCCCCTTTTCGGCCGACGGCGAGTATGTGATGGGCAAGGCGCCCGAGCTCGACAATGTCTTCGTCGCGGCCGGCTTCACCTACGGCATTGCGGGCGGCGGCGGGGCCGGCGCCATGATGGCGGAATGGATCACACAAGGCCGTCCCAGCCTCGATCTCTGGCCGCTCGACATCCGCCGCTTCGGCTATCACCACACCACCAAGGCCTTCTGCTTCCCGCGCGCCATCGACCTCTATGGCAAATATTACGCGCTGGGCTATCCCAAGCAGGAGCATCACTCGGCGCGCGGCATAAGGCGCAGCCCGCTCTATGACAAGCTCAAAGCCAAGCGCGCGGTGTTCGGCTCGCGCGGCGGCTGGGAGCGCCCCAACTGGTTCGCGCCGGCCGGCATGGAAGCCGAGGATCGTCCCTCCTTTGGAAAACCCAACTGGTTCGACACGGTGGGTGCGGAGCACAAGGCGGTGCGCGAGCGCGTGGCGCTGATCGACCAGACCTCCTTCTCCAAGGCGGAGATCCTGGGGCCGGGAACGCTCGCCTTCCTGCAGCGGCTTTGCGCCGCCGACATGGACAAGCCGGTCGGCAGCATCATCTACACCCAGCTCTGCAACGAGCGCGGCGGCATCGAGGCCGACGTCACCTTCATCCGGCTCGAGGAGAACCGCTTCTATTTCGTCACCGGCAGCGCCTTCGCCACCCATGACTTCCACTGGATCCGTAGCCATATGCCGCGCGACGGCTCGGTCTTCCTGGTGGATATGACCTCGGCCCGAGCCACGATCAATCTCTGCGGGCCGCTGGCGCGCCAGGTGCTGGCCAAAGTGGCCGAGGCCGATGTCTCGAACGCCGCCTTCCCCTTCGCGACCGCGCGCGAGATCGCGGTCGGCGCAGCACCGGTCCTCGCGGCCCGCATCGGCTATGTGGGCGAGCTGGGCTGGGAGCTGCATGTCCCCAGCGAGTATGCACAGCATCTCTATGAGACGCTCTGGGCCGCCGGCGAGGAGTTCGGCATCGCCGATGTCGGCTACCGCGCCATCGACACGCTGCGCATGGAAAAGGGCTATCTCTATTGGTCCTCGGACATCACGCCCGATTACAATCCCTATGAGGCCGGACTGGGTTTCCGCATCTCGCAGAAGAAGCCGGATTTCATCGGCCGCGAAGCCCTGGCGCGGATCAAGGCCGAGGGGACCAAGCGCCGGCTCTGCTGTTTCACCCTCGACCAGCGTCGCGGCTTCGACCTGGCGGTGGTCGGCGGCGAATGCGTCCTCTGGGACGACCGGCCGGTCGCGGTCGCCACCAGCGCCAATTTCGGCCATACGGTCGGGAAGGCGATCCTCTATGCCTATCTCGCCAACGAGGATATCGGGCTGGTGGGGCCCGCGAACGGCTATGAGATCGAGGCCTATGGCGACCGCTACAAGGCGGCGCGCCATGAAGGGCCGCTCTATGATCCGAAGATGGAGCGGCTGAAGAGCTAGTCGCAAAGCCCGGCGCCAAGATCGGGCCATCGCAGGGGAATGCATATGAGTGAGGAATTCGGGGAGGCCCTATCCCTCTTCCACCGCATCCCGTTCCTGGCCAGGGCCGACCCGGCCAAGGTCCGGATCGAGCGGCTGGGCGGGCTCACCAACCGCAACTACAAGATCGCGACACCTGATGGGAAGGCCTGCGTGCTGCGGATTCCGGGCGCGGGCACCTCGGACTATATCGACCGCAAGGCGGAGAAGCAGAACGCGGCCGCGGCCGACCGGGCCGGAGTGAATGCGCCGCTGCTGTTCTTCGATGATACCGACGGGCTGCAGGTGACGGGCTTCATCGAGGGCGCCGCCACGATGAATGGCGAGCGCTTCAGGGACCTCGGCGCGGTCGCGCGCGCGGCCCGCGCCTTTCGCAAGATGCATGATTCCGGCGAGACCCTGGCCGGGCGCTTCGAGCTCTTCCAGATGATGGACAATTATCTGGGCCTGCTCCGCGCCAAGGGCGCCAGGGTGCCCGACGGCTATGAGGCGGTGCAGAAGGAGGCCGAGGCGGTGCGCGCCGCCCTGGCGCGCCATCCCCTGCCGCTCAAGCCCTGCCACTGCGATCCGCTCGCCGAGAACTTCCTCGATACCGGCAGCCGCATGGTGATCGTCGATTGGGAATATGCCGGCAACAACGATCCGATGTGGGATCTGGGCGATCTCTCGGTCGAGGCGGGCTTCGGCCCCGACCAGGATGTGGCCGAGCTCGAGGCCTATTTCGAGGGCAAGGCGCCGGCGAACGATGTCGGGCGCATGGTCATGTACAAGGCCATGTGCGACCTGCTCTGGACGCTCTGGGGCTGCATCCAGCTGATGAACCAGAACCCGGTCGACGATTTCTGGGCCTATGCGGTCAATCGCTTCGAGCGCTGCCAGGCGCTGATGGGCAGCCGGGAGTTCGGCCGGCATCTCGATGCCGTGCGCCGGGGTCCCTGATCGATGGATCCCCGCGCGCTCCTGGACTTCTGGCTCTCCGACTATGCGAGGCCGCTCTGGTTCGAGCGGAACGCCACCTTCGACGCAGAGATCCGGCACCGCTTCGGCGGCTGGATCGAGCCGGCGGCGCAGGGCCGCTTCACCGAATGGGAACGGCGTCCCGATACCGCCCTGGCCCTGCTCGTGCTGCTGGATCAGTTCCCGCGCAACATCTTCCGTAACAGCCCGCGCGCTTTCCTCTATGACGCGGCGGCACTGGCGGCAGCCTTGCGCGCCCTCGGGCGCGGCTTCGACCAGGCGACGCCCCTCGACCGGCGGACCTTCTTCTACTTGCCGATCGAGCATAGCGAGCAGCTCGAGCATCAGCGCCGCTCGGTCGAGCTGTTCCGGCGCTGGGTCGAGGCGCATGAGGGGGATGCGGCCCGCAACGAGGCGGAGGACACCTTCCGCTATGTGCTGCGGCATTGCGAGATCATCGAGCGATTCGGCCGCTTCCCGCATCGCAATCTGGCGCTTGGCCGCGAGAGCACGCCCGAGGAGCTGGCCTTCCTGACCGAGCCGATGTCCGTCTTCTGACGCCGGGCGCTCTTTGTCCTTGTGACGACGAGGGGCCACTCCGAGTCAGGAGCAGAATTGCCCTTGCAAGCGCTGCTCGCGATCCGAGGCACAGTGGCTTGACCTTCACCGTGAGCCGGGCGCCAGAGGGGAGCCCTTCGGTCCAACTGCTTTGCTGCGGATGGGCAGGGTAACATCTCCCTACCCGTCGCTTTGTGTATTCTACAATCTGCAACGCCTGTAGGACGCCTGACCAAATCTGGAGGATGAGGTGAACGCATCCGAGGTCTATGTAGCACTTGCGACGCTGTACCTGCGCCTGTGCGGTTACTTCACAACCGGGTTAATTCTTCACTCCTCGAAGCGTGGCCAAAACATAGGGGAAATTGACTGCCTAGCGATACGTCATCCCTGGCACAATCAGTCCGCACGGATGGTCGATCTCCCGCCTTTCCTCGACATTCGTGATGGGTTGATCGATCTGATCCTCTGCGAAGTGAAAAGCAGTGCGCCGGCGTTCAACGAGCCAATCCGAGACGAGGCAAACATCGCAGACGTGCTTCGATGGGCCGGCGTTTTGCCGGAAGCCGAGATCCTGTTTGTCGCCTCCAAGTTGGCGATCCTGCTCGCGGACAGCGCCGACCCCAACGCGGCTCGCGCAGGTATCGTTGAGGGGAACGTGAGGGCGCGCGCTCTGCTTTGTTGCCCGCCTCTTAAGGAGGAACCGCGGCTGTGGTGCCTAACGGGCGCAGAGATCTTCCGCTTCATCCATTTCTGCATGGATACCTCGAACGCCCCGCCCACATGCGCGAGGCGCTATGCCTATGAGCTATGGGGCGAGCCGTACAGCCAGATCGTTCGATGGTTCAAGGAAACAAGAAGGCCGGAAAGCAGGACGCTGGAATCGCTCTGCCAGCACATGCTCGCACCTTCCTCAACCAAGTGACAGCCTAAGTCCACTTAACAGCTAAGATGGACGGATACTGCCGCAGACCCGGTGAATAGCCGCTAAGCATGGACACTTACTTCGGCTCGACTTGCACTTACTGAGATTCTTCCTCTGGCGGCTCCGCGCTTTCCTCTGCGCCGGCTGTCGACGCCAGGGACAGAGATTTGACGCGCCCAGCAAACACTTTTTTGAACCGATCCATCTTCGTCAGCATCCAAGCGTGCAACTCGGGATACTGCGCCTTCTCGGACGGATCCACGCCGTGCTTGTAGAGCACGATGCGCGAGGCCTTTTTACCTGAAAGCTCCTGCCATTCCAGCGGCTCGCCGAACTCCTTCTCGATGGCCTCCTTCTGCGCATAAAGCGCGCGAAAAGCCGTCTTGTCCAAATCGTTCGACGCGTAAAGCTCGACACCGATGCGTTCCCGATCGCTGCTGATGGTGGCGTTGATCCCGAATCCTGCGCGGCCGATGGCAAACCAGAACCAATGGTCGCGATTAGGGCGTCTGATCCGAAACGTCGATCCCTTTTCCTGCAGGTACTCGGCAAACGACTGCCAGTAGTTGAGCCTGATGCGGTGCCGTTCCGTCTCGGCCTCGCCGCCGAGATCGCGAACGCTCTTGCGGGTCGTCCGCGCCCAATCGTTCGGGCTGGCGATAACATTGAACCGAGGAGCAGGCGGCGAGTTTCCGATCCGCCATAACTCGATCTCGATGGCGAAAAACGAGAAGTCTTCGCTTGTATTGGTGTTGAGCCAATCCATCGCCGCTCGATGATCTGGCTGGATGGTCTCGGCGATCCAGATGACGGTCTTCGCGCCCTCGATCCCAGCGAGGTATGTCAGGATTTGGCCCAGATGGCTGTGATTGGTCCGACCGAACTGGTTTTCGACAACGACGAAGTGATTTGGTTCGTCGACAGCCCGCGCCAGTATGTCGGCTCGGAAGGAGCCGACCCAGCGCTCCACCGCTTCAACCTCAAGCTCCATATTCAGCGCATCGGCGAGAAGCTTAATGTTCTCTGGCTGCGCAAGCCATGGAGTGAAATTCTCGTCCTCGCTCGGCCAAGCCTCCCTAAGCGGAACGTTCTCGAACCTACTGAGCGGAATAACGGCTGTCACTGCTTCCTCCCACTTTCTCGACATTATCGTCTGGCGAAAGCGCTCCCGCCAGACTGAAGGCAGTCATATCGCTACAAATGTCTGGCAGCTCCCAGCGACCCAGTGGCCGTTTTTTGGCACGTCGCCGAACTGCTGACCGCCGGGTCTGACAGCAGCTTTGAGCTCAAGACCGGAAACCGGAAAGCCGTCGGGCCACTGCGTTTAAGAGTTCACATCCCAAACATTCGCTGGTCCGCGATCAAGCCTCGAGTCAGGGTGGTTGTGCGGCGCAATAACCCGAAACAACGCGGGGTTGGCTTGAGGCCCCCGTTCGGCTTATATCCAGGGCCCCCGGCGGCGCCCGCGTGCGCCCCGCGAGAGTCGCAACCGAGGACTTCACCCCTATGCGCCGGATTGTTCTGATCGTCATCCTCCTTGTCGCCGTCGCGGCTGGGGGCGGCTATTGGTGGAAGACACGTGAGGCGGCGAAAGAAGCGGCGGCCGCGGCCAGCGCCGCCCCGGCGGGGGGATTCTCGGTGCCGGTCGAGGCGAGCCCGGTCGAGACCGGCAGCATCGATCTGGTGATCCCCGCGGTCGGCACGCTGCGCTCGAACGAATCGATCCAGGTCGCGCCCGAGATCCCGGGCCGGCTGGCCGAGATCCTGGTCCAGGAAGGCCAGAGGATCGAGGAAGGCACCGTGATCGCCCGGCTCGACCAGTCGGTCTATCGCGCCGAGCTGCTGCAGGCCCAATCGGGCCTCGAGCTCGCGAAGGCCGATGTCGAGCGCTACAAGAAGATGCGCGCGGGCGAGGTGGCGAGCGAGCAGGCGATGCAGCGCGCCAACGCCGCGCTCAACGACAATCTGGCCCGCATTTCGCTGGCCGAAGCCAATATGGCCAAGACCGAGCTCAAGGCCCCATTCGACGGGGTGCTGGGTCTCCGGCGCGTCAGCCTCGGCGACTATCTCGATGCCGGCGACGTCATCATCAATCTGGAGCAGGTCGACCCGCTGAAGGTCGATTTCCGCGTGCCGGAAATCTACTACACCACCGTCAAGCTCGGTCAGACCATCAAGCTCGTGATCGACGCGCTCCCCGGCGAGGCCTTCGAAGGCACCATCTATGCGATGGACCCGCTGATCGATGCCGGCGGCCGCTCGATCGTGCTGCGCGCGCATGTCCCCAACAGCCTGGACAAGCTGCGTCCCGGCCTCTTCGCCCGGGTCTCGCTGGTCTATGACACCCATCCCAACGCGCTGCTGGTGCCCGAATCGGCGATCGTGCCCTTCGGCAGCCAGAAGTTCGTGTTCCGCGTGGTGGACGGCAAGGCCGCCCAGACGCAGGTCAAGGTCGGCGAATATATCAACGGCAAGGTCGAGGTGCTCGAAGGGCTCCAGGCCGGCGAGCTGGTGGTGACGGCAGGCCAGCTGAAGATCGCCGACGGCATGGGCGTGGCGCCGATCCCGAACGCGGCGGCACCGGCCGAGCCGGCGGCACCCGCCGCAGGCGGCGATTCGGGCAGCGGCTCGGGTGGCGACGCCGGCACCGCCTCGAGCGGCGGCTGAGCCAGCGGAACCGGGGGGCGTCGGGCTTTGCGAATTTCCGATATCTGCATCAAGCGTCCGGTCTTCGCGACCGTGCTCTCGATCGTGCTGACGCTGATCGGGATCGTCTCCTATTCGCGCATCACCGTGCGCGAATATCCGAACATCGACGAGCCGGTGGTGACGGTCTCGACCACCTATCGCGGCGCCTCGGCCGAGATCGTCGAAAGCCAGGTCACCAAGACCATCGAGAACTCGCTCTCCGGCATCGAGGGCGTCGAGTATGTGACCTCGATCAGCCGCTCGGAGGAAAGCCAGATCACCGCCCGATTCCGCATCGACCGCGATGTCGATGCCGCGGCCAACGATGTGCGCGACCGCGTGGCGCGCGTGCGCGGCCAGCTGCCCGAGGGCATCGAGGAGCCGGTCGTCTCCAAGGTCGAGGCCGACGCCGAGCCGATCCTCTATCTCGCCTTCTCCTCGGACCGCCATTCGGATCTGGAAATCACCGACTTCGCCGACCGGGTCGTGCAGGACCGGCTGCAGACCCTTCCGGGCGTGGCCGATGTGCCGATCTTTGGCGAGCGGCGCTATTCCATGCGCATCTGGCTCGATCGCGACAAGCTCGCGGCCTATGAGCTGACCACCCAGGATGTCGAGCGGGCGCTGATCGCCCAGAACGCCGAGATCCCCGCGGGCCGGATCGAGGGCGACCGGCGCGAATTCACCGTGGTCTCGCAGACCGACCTGAAGACGCCCGAGGAATTCGGCAAGATCATCCTCAAGAATGCCGACGGCTATCTGGTGCGCATGCGCGACGTGGCCCGCGTCGAGATCGGCGCCGAGGACGACCGCATCATCGCCCGCTTCCAGGGCAAGAGCGCCGTGGCGTTGGGCGTGGTGAAGCAGTCGGTCGCCAACCCGCTCGACGTCTCGAAGGCCGTGCGCGCCGCCATCCCCGAGATCGAGGCGCAGTTGCCGCCCGGCATGAAGATCGACATGGCCTATGACTCGGCCGTCTTCATCGACCGCTCGATCCAGGCCGTCTACCACACGATTGGCGAGGCCGTGCTGCTGGTGGTGGCGGTGATCTTCCTGTTCCTGCGCTCGCTGCGCGCCACGCTGGTGCCGCTCGTCACCATCCCGGTCTCGCTGATCGGCGCCTTCGCGATCATGTTTCTGTTCGGCTTCTCGATCAATACGCTGACGCTGCTGGCCTTCGTGCTGGCCATCGGCCTCGTGGTCGACGATGCGATCGTGGTGCTGGAGAACATCTACCGGCATATCGAGACCGGCATGAAACCCATCGATGCGGCGCTCAAGGGCATGCGCGAGATCGGCTTCGCGGTCGTCGCCATGACCCTGACGCTGGCGGCCGTGTTCGCGCCGCTCGCCTTCACCGAAGGCCGCACGGGGCGGCTCTTCGTCGAGTTCGCGCTGACGCTCGCGGGCGCCGTCCTCATCTCGGGCTTCGTCGCCTTGACGCTCTCGCCCATGATGTGCGGGCGCATGCTGAAGCATAGCGAGCGGCACGGCTTCATCTATAACGCGATCGAGAAGGTCCTGATCGGGCTCACCAGCGGTTATCGCCGGTTCCTGGGCGCGGTCTTGCGCTGGCGGATCCTGGTGGTGCTGCTGTTCCTGGCCGTCGCCGGCGCCGGCGTCTTCACCTTCCGACTGCTGCCTTCGGAGCTCGCTCCCTATGAGGATCGCGGCTCGCTGTTGGCGATCATGATCGCGCCCGAGGG
>NZ_JBOHKS010000001.1:0-4953 GCF_050729195.1 Hypericibacter sp. | reverse complement strand
TGCATCGTAAGAAGACGAAATTTTCCTGATGTCGCAAGATCCATACTTTGCGGGCCGTTCCGCCTGGGTAAATGACCGCGAGTACTTCTTCAAGTACGCCTCTCGGGGAACGGCCAGGGCGGTACTGGAGAACCAAACTCTACGCTGGTCAACGCCGGCAACGCTAAATGACCCCTACGACGTTCAATTCGATCTCCATATCGAAGTCGATAGGGATGCGGTCAAGGCAGCAGCGCTCCAAAGGCTTTGGGACGCCCACTATGGCGATCAGCCGGTTCGCGTCGGCAACAAACTTGGGGAAGCCATTAGGGTGGTACGAGGTTTTTTCCCACGCCTTAGCCGTGAAGAGTTTAATGACACATACGGCGAAAGCATGGACGAAGGGTTCAATGCCGCGGAGCGTTCTTTGCCAGAAGTCCAAGCGCAGATCCGTGCGGAAATGGCAAAAAGCAAGCTCTTATGTCTCGCGGAGCTGCCGGATGATCTGGCTATGTGGGCCTACTATGCAGAGCAGCATTGTGGGGTTGTCTTTAGGATTCGGTCCGTTCCTGAACTGGATAGCCCTTGGGGCATGGCGCGACCGGTGCAGTACGTTTTGGAAATGCCACGCCTCGTTGACGAACCTTTCTTAGTCGAGATGCTATCCGGAGCCGCCTCCTTTGATGTGCCATCAATCAATGATCGATTGGTCTACACAAAGTCCATTCATTGGGCCCACGAACGAGAGTGGCGAGTTGTTGCAGGATCGGGCCGTAATCCTCAGGCACCTTACGAGGATATCAAATTCCACGCCGCCGAACTCGATGCTGTGATACTAGGGGCTCGAATGGCGCGCGAAGACCGTGCAGTCTTCATTGATCTGCTTCGCAACCGCTTTCCTACCACTACAATCCTCCAGGCGAGTACAGCAGGGAAGCGCTTTCAGCTGGAGTTTAAGGTCGTGGGTGATTGAGGTGGGTATGGACTGATTGAACAGGCGTGGCCCCTTTACTCCACCTTCACCACAAACTGCAGAAACTCCACCGGCGGGTAGAGGTTGAGCTTCTTCGCCACCTTCATGTTCACCAGATAGGCGAACTGGTCGATTGCCAGCACCGGCAGGTCGCCGGGCTTGCTGCCATTGAGGACGCTGGCCACCTGCTGGCCGGCGAGATTGCCGACGTCGTAATCGCGCGCGGCGACCGACATCAGCGCCTGGCTCTCTGTCACCAGATGCTCATAGGGGCTCAAGACCGCGATCTCGTCATCGACGGCGGCGCCGGTGAAGGCGTCCTGGTTCTTCTCGAGGAACGGGCTCGATCCCAGATAGACCCACTCCACGCCGGCGCGCTTGAGGATCTCCATCTTGGGTGCGATCGATTCCACCATGGGGGCGCCGCTGGCGTCGAGATCGAGCGGCAGAGCATCGAGGGTGAAATCGAGGTCTCCCGTGAGCGCTTTCACCTCCTCCACCTTGTTGACCGAGTTGGGCGCCGACGGATCGAACAGCATGCCCAGATGCTGGAAGTCCGGCTGGTAGCGCCGGATCGACTTGATATTGACGGTCTCGGGCACCCGGTTGCGGGTGCCGGTCAGGTTGGGGCGGCCGGTCTTGTCGTAGCTCTCGGTGATCTTGGCGCCCACGGGATCGGCCACGACGGTGAAGACCACCGGGATGTCGTCGAGGAAGGCCTTGTTGCCTTGGTCGGCCAGCGTACCGACGATGCTGAGCGTCGCGTTGGTGCCCCAGGTCACGACCACATCGGCCTTCATCGCGCGGGCCTCCTGCACGAAGCCGGCGAACCTGGTCTTGTCCCCGGCCGCGTTGCGGACCACCACCTCGGCGTCGATTTTGTTCTCGGCGATGTAGTCCTGGACGCCCTTGCAGACATCCTCGCAGCCGATCCAGGTCACCATCATGACGATCTTGTGCGTCGCGGCCGCGGCCGGCGCCGCACCGTTCCCGATCATTCCCGCCGCGAGCAGCAGGCCCGCGCCGATCCCCGGCCAAACTCGCTTCATGACGGCCTCCCTTGGAATGCCGGCATTCTCCGGCTTCTCTTTGTCATGCTCGGATCCCCGGGGTCTGACGGATGTCGGCCCGAGGACATGCTTGATCCGGGCCTCCGGGCTTTTGCCAGTAAGAGCCTCTGCCCCTGGATCGCCGGGTCAAGCCCGGCGATGACAGTGGAGGTGTGAGGGTGGCGGGAAAGTGAAACCGAAAGAAAATACCCCCCGCGGGTGAGGCCCGCCATCACCATCCGCCCCTCTGGCCCTCTCCGCCGCGCTTCTCTAGATTACCCCACCATGCGCTATCTCGCGGCCGACGTCGGCGGAACATTCACCGATCTGGTGCTGGTTGACGGCTCGGCCGCCAGCCCCCGGGTCTTCATCGATAAGGTCCAGAGCCACGCGACCGGCTCGGCGCTCGGCGTGCGCGAGGGCATCCAGCGGCTCTCGGCCAAGGCCGGGATCGCGGCCGGCGAGATCGACCTCTTCGTCCATGGCTTCACCGTCGGCACCAACGCCTTCCTGACCCGCTCCGGCGCCAAGGCGGCGCTGGTCGTCACCCAGGGCTTCCGCGACCTGCTGCTGATCGGCAACCAGATGCGCCCCGACCTCTATTCCTTGACCGCGAGGAAGCCGGCCCCCGTGGTGCCGCGCTCGCTGACGGTGGAGGCCGTCGAGCGCGTGGACGCCTTCGGCCAGGTGGTGACGGCGCTCTCCGCGGCCGAAATCGAGCGCGTCGCGACGGCGGTCGTGGATCTCAAGCCCGAGGCGGTCGCGATCTGCCTCGCCTTCGCCCATCTCAATCCGGCGCATGAGACGGCGCTTTCGGACGCGATCCAGGCGAAGCTGCCGGGCGTGCCGGTCTATCTCTCCTCCAAGGTCAATCCGCAGATCGAGGAATATCCACGCGCCAACACCACGGCGGTCGCGGCCTATGCCGGGCCGGTGATCGACCGCTATATCGGCCGGCTCGAAAGCAACCTGAAAGAGGTGGGCCTCGGCGGTCCCTTGCGGCTGATGCGCTCGGATGGCGGGGTCGCCACCCCGCGCGCGGCGCGCGACAACCCGGCCCATATGCTGCTGTCGGGTCCCGCCGGCGGCGTCATCGCCGGCGCCGACCTGGCGAAGGCGCTCGACGTCAAGGGCATGGTGACCTTCGACATGGGCGGCACCTCGGCCGATTTCTCGGTCATCGTCGATGGCGTGCCGACCATGGTGAGCGAGCGCGAGATCGACGGCCAGCCGCTGCGCCTGCCCACCATCGACATCGAGACCATCTCGGCCGGCGGCGGCTCGATCGCGCGGGTCGATATCGGCGGCGCGCTCCGCGTCGGCCCGAAATCCGCGGGCGCGGTGCCGGGTCCCGCCTGCTACGGCCAGGGCGGCACCGATGCCACCGTGACCGATGCCGGCGTGGTGATGGGGCTCCTGGATCCCAACGAATATCTCGGCGGCGAGATGCGCCTCGACCCCGATCTCGCGGCCAAGGCGGTCGAGCGCTCGGTCGCGACGCCGCTGGGCCTGAGCCTGGAAGAAGCGGCCTACGGCATCGTCTCGGTCGCCAATGCCAACATGATCCAGGCGATCCGGTCGCTGTCGGTCGAACGCGGCCATGACGTGCGCGGCTTCGCCATTCTGGCCTTCGGCGGCGCCGGCCCGCTCTATGCGCCCTATATGGCGCGCGATCTCGGCATGGCCGAGGTGATCGCGCCGCGCAATCCGGGCGTGTTCGCGGCGCAGGGACTGCTCCTCACCGACATCCGCCATGCGGCCCAGGCGCCCTTCCAGCGCAACATCGCTCGGCTCGAGCCGGACGAGATCGGCCCGCCGCTCACCCGTCTCAAGGCCGAGCTCGATCACGAGCTCGAGGCGGATGGCGTGCCGAAGACGGAGCGCTATTTCCATTTCGCCGCCGACATGCGCTGCGTCGGGCAGTTCCATCTGCTCACCATTCCGCTGTCGGAGCCGAACGGTTCAGGATGGTGGGACGCCGCCAAGGTCGCGGCCGAGTTCCATGCCGCGCATGAGCGCTCCTACGGTCATGCCGATCCGTCGGTGCCGGTCGAGATCGTCAATCTGCGGGTCGACGGCTTCGGCAAGATCCAGCGCCCGCCGCAGCCGCCTGAGCCCGCGAGCGTCGTCGGCTTGGCCGAGCCGGTCGGCTCGCGCCGCGTCTATTTCGACCGCCAGGGCTGGAGCGAGGCCAAGATCTATCGCCGCGATCTGCTGAAGCCCGGCCAGGAGATTCCGGGCCCGGCGATCGTGATGCAGCGCGATTCGACGATTGTTGTTCTGCCGGGTCAGCGCGGCCGGGTGGACAAACGCGCCGTGATCCGGATCGCGATCAAGGGTGATTGAACCGCAAGGACCCTCCCCCTACCCCCTCCCGCGAGGGGAGGGGGCGTGGATATACTGAAATGGCGAGTTCGCTCGCCGCCGAGGATCAAGGAACCGACCCATGACCTTCCGTCCGCAAGGCAATATCGATCCGATCAGCCGCGACGTGTTCCAGCAGCAGCTGGTGGGCATAGCCGAGGAGATGTCGATGGCGTTGCGGCGCGCGGCGTTCTCCTCGATCATCTGGGACATGTACGACTATGCCTGCGGGCTGTTCACGCCCGAGGGCGAGATGATGGCGCAGGCCGAGACCATCCCGGCCCAGCTCGGCATCATGTCGACGGCATTGCGCCACATGAAGCAGGCCCTCCCGCTGGAGCAGTGGAAGCCCGGCGACGTGCTGGTCTGCAACGATCCCTATAAGGGCTGCACCCACACGATGGATATCGTGCTGTTCAGCCCGATCTTCCTCGAGGGCAAGCTGATCGGCATCACCTCGACCATCGCGCATCATGTCGATATCGGCGGCAAGATTCCCGGCACCGAGGCCGCGGACAATGGCGAGATCTTCGCCGAGGGCCTGATCCTGCCGCCCCTGAAGCTGGTCGAAGCGGGCAAGCCCAACCA